>NZ_BCBI01000020.1:0-93029 GCF_001320565.1 Pseudomonas sp. NBRC 111132 | reverse complement strand
GGCTTGACCGTGGAACCCGGCTCGAACACATCGATGATCGCCCGGTTACGCATGGCCGCCGGGAACATGCTGCGGCGGTTGTTGGGGTTGTAGGTCGGCTGGTTGACCATGGCCAGGACCTCACCGGTCTTCACGTCCATGATCACCAGGCTGCCGGCCTTGGCGTCCTGCTCGGCAATGGCATTGCGCAGCTCGCGGGTAGCCAGGTACTGCAGGCGCAGGTCTATCGACAACGCCAAGGTCTTCCCGGCCTTGGCGTTCTTGGTTACCTGGATGTCCTTGATCAGCCTGCCGCGCCGGTCCTTGATCACCTGGCGCTTGCCTGGGACACCGGCCAGCCACTCGTCATAGGCCAGCTCCACCCCTTCACGACCGTGGTCGTCGAGGTCGGTAAAGCCGACCATGTGCGCGGTGACATCACCGGCCGGGTAGAAGCGGCGGAATTCTTCCAGGCCGTACACACCGGGCACTTTCAAGTCGAGCACGTGCTGGCCCTGCTCCGGGGTCAGGCCACGCACCAGGTAGATGAACTCTTTGTTGGCCTGCTGAGTCAGGCGTTCGATCAGCTGTTGCGGGTTTTGCCCCAGCGCGGCAGCCAGTTGCGGCCAGCGCTCCTTGGAGGCCTGCATTTCCTTGGGGTTGGCCCACAGGGTGGTAACCGGGGTACTCACGGCCAATGGCTCACCGTTGCGGTCGGTAATCAACCCACGGTGCGCCGGGATGGGAATGTGACGCAGGCTGCGCGCATCGCCCTGGCCCTTGAGGAAGTCACGGTCAACTACCTGCAGGTCGATGATGCGCCAGCAGATCGCACCGACCATGATTGCCAGCAAGCCGATCACCACGCGGAAGCGCCACGGGTAGAGTGCGCCTTCGAGCTTCATCATGGCGCCACCATCCGTACTTCGTCAGCCGACGGCACGCGCATTTTCAGCTGTTCGGAAGCCAGGTTCTCGATACGGCTGGCGGCGGTCCAGGTGCTCTGCTCCAGAATCAGCCGGCCCCATTCGGCCTGAGCCTTGTCGCGCTCGCTCAATTCACCGTACAGGGTATTGAGCAGCTGGCGGTTCCAGTGCGCGCTGTAGGACACGGCAATGGCCGAAACCAGCACGCCAACGAACAGCAGAAGCATCAGGAAGCTTCCGCCTGGCAAAGGCTTGGCGAACAGCCTGCTCACCGCAGTTTCTCCGCCACACGCATCACGGCGCTACGCGACCGCGGGTTGGCCTTGAGCTCGGCTTCGGAGGCGAACTGGGCCTTGCCGATAAGTTTGATTTTTGGCTCAAAGACCTTGTGCTGCACCGGCAGGTTGCGCGGCAGGTTGTCGGCCTCGCCTTTCACCAGCTTGCGCATGAACAGCTTGACGATACGGTCTTCCAACGAGTGGAAACTGATGACCGCCAGACGGCCCCCGACTTCGAGCGCATCGAGTGCGGCTTCAAGGCCAGCCTCAAGGTCGCCCAGCTCGTTGTTGACGTGAATGCGAAGCCCCTGGAAGGCACGGGTAGCCGGGTTTTTACCTTTTTCCCAAGCCGGGTTGGCCACCTTGAGCACTTCTGCCAGGTCGGCGGTACGGGTGAACGGCTGCTTTTCGCGGCGTTCGACCACGGCCCGCGCCATACGCCCAGCGAAACGCTCCTCGCCGTACTCCTTGAAGACGCGGGCGATTTCTTCTACTGGCGCAGTGGCGATGAATTCCGCGGCACTGATGCCCTGGCCCGGGTTCATACGCATGTCCAGCGGGCCATCATTGAGGAAGCTGAAGCCACGCTCGGGGTCATCCAACTGCGGCGAAGACACGCCCAGGTCCAGCAGCACACCACTGACCTTCCCGTGCAGGCCGCGCTCGGCCACCTCAGCGCCCAGCTCGGCAAAGCTGCGCTGCACAATGACAAAGCGGCCGTCTTCGGCCGCCAGCGCTTGCCCCGTGGCAATCGCCTGTGGATCTTTGTCGAAGCCCAGCAGCCGCCCTTGCGGCCCGAGCTTGCTGAGTATCAGCCGGCTGTGTCCGCCACGGCCAAAGGTGCCGTCCAGATAGCAACCGTCGGCACGCAGGGCCAATGCCTCGACAGCTTCGTCGAGCAGGACGGTAATGTGGTTGAAGCCGCTATCTATGGTCACAGGATCAGGTCACGCAATTCGTCGGGCATGGCGCCCGGTTGTTGAATAGCTGCAAGGTCGGCTGCCGAAACCGCGTTCCAGGCATCTTCATCCCACAGCTGGAATTTGTTCAGTTGCCCCACCAGCATCGCCTTCTTGTCGAGCTTGGCGTACTCACGCAGGCGGGGCGGCACCAGGAAACGACCACTGCCATCGAGCTCCAGGTCAACCGCATTACCAATCAGCAAGCGCTGCAGGCGGCGGTTTTCCTCACGCAACGATGGCAAGGCACGCAACTTGGCTTCTATCTGTTCCCACTCATCGAGGGGATAAACACACAAGCAGGGGTCTACGGCGTCGATGGTCACGATCAGCTGACCATTGCAACGCGAATCGAGCTCGTCACGGTACCGGCTCGGCATGGCGAGACGGCCCTTGGCATCGAGGCTGACGGCGTTGGCTCCGCGGAACACGGCTGCGATTCCCCACAATGTTAGCTTTTTTGTGCCAGAAAACCCACTTCATCCCACTTTCTGCCACTTGCGCACACTATAGGAATCCGTCCGCAGCACCGTCAAGGCGCGTTCATAAGGAAAAGCCTTACAGGACCGAGATTTAGCGCGATAAGGGAATGTGGAAGGACTGCCGAAGAGAAAAAAACACGTGAAAAATCAAACCCACTCAAGCGAATGGAGTTCAAAGTTAAAGTGATTTATCAAGAGTAAGATTTTTTCGGTATTACCAGAGAGGATCTGCTACCGAATCACGCAGGGAAGGAAAGGTGGAGAGTCGATCTGTAAGCCGGGTTTTGTCGAGGACAGTCATTCCTCTACGACGGCCATCACTGGACGCCTCTAGCAACCTACCCGGTTCCGACGCGGGCCACGCCTGATGGAACCCTATTTGGTCTTGCTCCGAGTGGGGTTTACCTAGCCACGCACTGTTGCCAGACGTGCGGTGCGCTCTTACCGCACCTTTTCACCCTTACCGGCACCGAAGTGCTTAGGCGGTTATTTTCTGTGGCACTTTCCGTAGGCTCGCGCCTCCCAGGCGTTACCTGGCACTCTGCCCTATGGAGCCCGGACTTTCCTCCCCCTGCTGTCCACACAACAAAGTTGCGGAACAAAAACAGGCAGCGACTGTCCGATCGACTCTCCGCCGCCAAGGTTACCGGCACGCGCGCACAAGAACAAGCAATACCGGTATTTATATCAAAGTGCCACTATTCGGCTTTCTGCTTTTCAAGGGCAAGTTGATACAACAGGTTCTTGCGCACACCGGTAATTTCCGCGGCAAGTGCCGCCGCCCGCTTCAGCGGCAACTCGGCCAACAGCAGGTCGAGCACACGCTGCGCCTCGGCGCTGATGGCCTGCTCGCCCTCCGGCGCACTCCAGCCGCCGACCAGCACCACGCATTCACCGCGCTGCTGGTTGCTATCACCAGCAACGAATGCACGTAGCTCCGCCAGCGGCAAACCCTTCAGGGTCTCGAAGGTTTTAGTCAATTCGCGCGCCAGCAACGCCGGGCGGTCGCCACCAAATACCGCTTCCATGTCCTCAAGGCACTCCAGGATCCGGTGCGGGGCCTCATAGAAAATCAGCGTACGCGGCTCTTCCTTTACTTGCTCCAGGCGTGCCCGACGCCCGGCCTGCTTGGCCGGCAGGAAGCCTTCGAAGATGAAGCGGTCCGACGGCAAGCCGGCTGCCGACAGCGCGGCGATCAAAGCACAGGCGCCCGGCACCGGCACCACGTTCACGCCCGCGGCCCGCGCCTGGCGCACCAGGTGGTAACCCGGATCGGAAATCAGCGGCGTGCCGGCATCGGAAACCAGCGCCACATGCTCACCCGCGAGCAGCTTGGTGAGAAAGCGCCCGCCCTCGTCGCGCTCGTTGTGCTCATGGCAGGCCGCCAACGGCGTATCGATGCCAAAGTGTTGCAGCAGGCGGATCGAATGACGGGTGTCTTCGGCGGCGATCAGGGCCACATCCGCCAGCACCTTCAGCGCCCGGGCGCTCATGTCGTCGAGATTGCCGATGGGGGTTGCCACCACATACAGCGTCCCCACCGTGGATTTCGAAGCCCCTGCCACATCAGTCACTGCGTACACCTGTCATTTGGATCAAAGGCGCCATTGTAGCCCGAGCGCCTGCAACAGGGCGCAAAGATCTTCGCCGGCGATCAGCAACAAGCCGCCTATAGTGAAGGATCGACACAGCAACATCGCGCCCCGGCCAGTGCTTGGGTACAATTGCCGGCCAACTTGATCGAGTAACAGGACCTTTACATGATCGCTTGCCTGCGGCTGCTCACAGCCCTCTGCCTCGCCGCCCTGCTGGCAGCCTGCGCCAGCTCGCCCTCATCCAGCCTGGGCGAACTGCCACGCACCCCGGACGCCAGCATCGAGCAACTGCTCGAAAAAGCCGCTTCCAGCAAGTCTGCTGAAGACGCGGCCCTGCTGCGCCTGAGCGCGGCCGACCTGGCCTACAAGCAGAAGGATTTCCCACGCGCCGCACGCATTCTCGAGCAGGTTCCGCTGGACACGCTCAAGCCGGCCCAGCAAGTGTTCGCCAGCACCCTCGCCGCCGAGCTGGCCATGAGCCGCAACCAGCCCAAAGCGGCCCTGGCTGCCCTGGCCCACCCCAGCCTGCAGCGCGTAGCTGAGCTGCCAAAGGAACAGCAAGCGCGCACCTACAACGTGCATGCCGCCGCCCTCGAAGCCGACGGCCAGGCCTTGGCGGCCGCACAACAGCGCGTGCTGCTGGCCCCGCTGCTCAGCGGCCAGGCCGCCAGCGCCAACAATGACGCCATCTGGGCCCTGGTTGCCTCACTGCCGGCAGAGCAACTGCAACAGCCAGCCAACGATCAGACCCTGGCCGGCTGGACCAGCCTGGCCTTCGCCGTGAAAAGTGCAGGCACCCTGGAACAGCAACAAGCGGCCATCGAGACCTGGGTCAAACAACACCCGGACCACCCTGCCGCCCAGCAACTGCCGCTGGCGCTGACCAAGCTCAAGGAACTGGCCAGCCAACCGCTGACCAAGGTCGCCCTGCTGCTGCCTCAGGAGGGCCCGCTGGCCGGTGTTGCCCGCGCCCTGCGTGACGGCTTCATGGCCGCTCACTTCCAGGCCCAGCAAGCCGGCCAACCGGCACCTGCCGTGCAGGTGTTCGACAGCTCGCGCATCGGCTCGCTCGATGACTTCTATCGCCAGGCCCAGGCCGCCGGCGTGCAACTGGTCATCGGCCCGCTGGAAAAGCCGCTGGTGAAGCAACTGGCCGCCAAACCGCAATTGCCGATCACTACCCTGGCCCTGAACTACGCCGACGCCGGCCAGAAAGCCCCGCCGCAACTGTTCCAGTTCGGCCTGGCTGCCGAAGACGAAGCCCGCGAAGTAGCCCGCCGCGCCCGCGCCGATGGCATGGTCCGCGCCGTGGCCCTGGTGCCGAGCGGTGAATGGGGCGACCGCGTACTGGCCGCCTTCCGTCAGGACTGGGAAGGCAATGGTGGCACCCTGCTCGCCGCCGAGCGCATCGCCCAGCCGGTCGCCCTGGCCCAGCAGATTGCCGACCTGTTCCAACTGCGCCAGAGCGAAGGCCGCGCCAAGAGCCTGCAAAGCACGGTAGGCGGCAGCATTGCCGCACAACCGTCGCGCCGCCAGGACATCGACTTCATCTTCCTCGCCTCGACCCCACAGCAGGCCCAGCAGATCAAGCCGACCCTGAACTTCCAGTACGCCGGTGACGTACCGGTCTACGCCACCTCGAACCTGTACAGCGCCAGCGGTGACGTCAACCAGTACAACGACATGAACGGCATCCGCTTCTGCGAAACGCCGTGGCTGCTCGACACCAGCAACAGCCTGCGCCAACAGGTCGTACAGCAGTGGCCACAGGCCGCTGGCAGCCTGGGCCGTCTGTATGCCATGGGCGTCGATGCCTACAGCCTGGCGCCACGCCTGGGCCAGCTGAAAGCACTGCCGGACAACCGCGTCCTGGGCCTTTCGGGCAGCCTGAGCATCAACGCCAACCAACGCGTCGAGCGCCAGCTGCCATGGGCCGAGTTTGCCGGCGGCCAGGTCAAGCGCCTGCCTGACACCCCGCGCTGATGCCTGCAGCATCGCCTACCCGTGCCGGGCAAGCAGCAGAGACCCAAGCCCTTGAGTACCTTCAGGGGCAAGGCCTGCAACTGCTGGCACGCAACTGGCGATGCAAAGGCGGTGAGCTTGATCTGGTCATGCTCGACGCCGATACAGTAGTATTCGTCGAAGTCCGCTACCGGTTGCACGCGGGCTTCGGAGGCGCCCTCGACAGTATCGATGGGCGCAAGCAGAAACGGCTGGTGCTTGCCGCCAGCCTGTTCCTGCAGAAGGAGCCCCACTGGGGCAACCACCCCTGCCGCTTCGACGTAGTCGCCCTGCAGGGCAGCCACCATGCAGGCAGACCGCTTCAATGGCTGAAAAACGCCTTCGAATGCTGAACCCACTTCGTTTTTTTTGCTCTATGTTTCGCGGGCTGGTCGTTGTTGCGCGTAGCAAAGGCCACCGCCCCACTTAAGGTCACCAGATGGACATGCAATCCCGAATTCGCCGGCTGTTTCAGGCCAGCATCGATACCAAGCAACAGGCAATGGACATCCTGGCACCGCACATCGAGCAGGCCAGCCTGGTCATGGTCAATGCGCTGCTCAACGAGGGCAAGATGCTCGCCTGTGGCAACGGCGGCTCGGCCGGCGATGCCCAGCACTTTTCTTCAGAGCTGCTCAACCGCTTCGAGCGCGAGCGCCCGAGCCTGCCGGCCATCGCGCTGACCACCGACAGCTCGACCCTGACCTCTATCGCCAACGACTACAGCTACAACGAAGTCTTTTCCAAGCAGATCCGCGCCCTGGGCCAGCCCGGCGACGTTCTGCTGGCGATCTCCACCAGCGGCAACTCGGCCAACGTCATTCAAGCGATCCAGGCCGCACATGACCGCGAAATGATTGTCGTAGCATTGACTGGTCGCGACGGCGGCGGCATGGCTTCGCTGCTGCTGCCCGAGGACGTGGAAATCCGCGTTCCTTCGACGGTTACCGCGCGCATCCAGGAAGTCCACCTGCTGGCGATCCACTGCCTGTGCGATCTGATCGACAGCCAACTGTTCGGGAGTGAAGAATGACCCCTATGCGCCTCGGCCTGATGGCCCTGACCCTGTGCCTGAGCGTCACCGGTTGCAGCTCGGTACTCACCTCTACCCGCAATTCGCCGATCGAGGACGATCGCGGTACGCGCACCATTGGCAGCAAGATCGACGACTCGCTGATCGAGACCAAGGCCGCCGTGAACATCTCCAAGGCCAACCCAGACCTGGACAAGGGCTCGCACATCGTTGTCAGCAGCTACAACGGCATTGTCCTGCTGGCCGGCCAGACCCCACGCGCCGACCTCAAGAGCCTGGCCGAGCAAACCGCCAGCCAGGTACAACGGGTCAAGAAAGTGCACAACGAGCTGCAGGTGATGCAGCCCTCCTCCATCCTGGCGCGCAACAACGACGCCTGGCTGACCACCAAGATCAAGACCCAGATGCTGACCGACAATGCGGTGCCAAGCTCGCGCATCAAGGTGATCACCGAAAACGGCATCGTCTACCTGCTTGGCCTGGTCACCCAGCAAGAGGCCAACTCGGCCACTGCCGTGGTGCAAGGCGTGTCGGGCGTGCAAAAGATCGTCAAGCTGTTCGAGTACATCGACTGACTCTCCGGCCTCTTCGCGGCTAAAGCCGCTCCTACAGGGGTACGCTACACCCTGTAGGAGCGGCTTTAGCCGCGAAGAGGCCGGCGCAGACAACACCCTCAAGAAACCCAGGAAACACCGCATGAAAAAGCTTCTGCTGCCCGCCCTGCTGATCGGCACCTTCGCCACCCTGGCCGGCTGCTCCACCCCAAGCCTGATCACCCTCAACGATGGCCGTGAAATTCAGGCTGTCGATGCACCAAAGTTCGACCGCGACGCCGGCTTCTACGAGTTCCAACAGCTCGACGGCAAGCGCACCCGCATCAACAAGGACCAGGTACGCACCATCAGCGACCTGTAACCCAGATTGGCGGTAAAGAAAAAGGCGATCCGGTTGGATCGCCTTTTTTGTTACTTGACCACTTTCAGGCTTGGCCGACCAGTCGGACGCGGCGGCTGGCCACCGCCCTCTGGCGGGCCATCGTCATCCGGCTGTACATCATCTTCTTCAAGGTCGTCGCCATCCATCAACGGGGACTCCAGCTCGAAGACCATACCCTGGCCATTTTCGCGAGCATAAATGCCCAAGATGGCGCCAACCGGCACGTACAACGAATGAGGCACGCCACCGAAGCGGCCATCGAAACTGACCGCTTCGTTGTCCATGTTCAGGCTGCGCACGGCACTTGGCGAGATATTCAAGACGATCTGGCCATCACTGGCGAAACCATCCGGCACCTGAACTTTCGGGAATTCGGCATTGACCAGCATATGGGGCGTGCAATCGTTGTCGACGATCCACTCGTACAGTGCTCGAACCAGATAGGGGCGACTGGAGTTCATCAACGGCTCCTTAAAGCTTGCGCATTTCACGTTCTACGGAGGACAGGCTCGCCTGGAAAGACTCGCGGGCGAACTGGCGCTCCATGTAATCAAGCAGCGGCTTGGCTTGCCGCGGCAACTCGATACCCAACACCGGCAGACGCCAGAGTATGGGCAATAGACAGCAATCGACCAGGCTTTGCTCATCACTCATGAAGCAGGCGAACTCGCTGAACAACGGCGAGACCCCGGTCAGGCTTTCACGCAAGGCCTTACGCGCATCGGCTCGGACAGCCTCTTTGCTGCGCGGGTCGAGCACGGTATCGGCCAGGGCACACCAGTCGCGCTGGATGCGGTGAATCAGCAAACGGCTGTTGCCGCGCGCAACCGGGTAGACCGGCATCAGCGGCGGGTGCGGGTAACGCTCTTCGAGGTATTCCATCACCACGGTCGACTCATACAACGCCAGGTCTCGGTCGACCAAAGTCGGCACGCTGCCGTAAGGGTTGACCTCGACCAGCTTGGGCGGCAGGCGAGCAGGGTCGACATCGATGACCTGCACGCTCACACCCTTCTCGGCCAGCACCAGGCGAACCCGATGAGAATAGTGATCAGCGGGATCGGAATAGCAGGCTAACCTGTTGGTTGCGCCCATGTAGCGGCTCCTCGCACGGGATGCTTGTGACACTGTAAATGAAAACGCGCCCGGGGCACCCTGGCAGTATTGCCAGGGCGCCACGGGCGCGTTCAACAACCAGAAACTACTGCGTGATCAGTGCACGTCCTTCCAGTATTCACGCTTGAGCAAGTAGGCGAATACGAAGAAGAAAGCCAGGTACAGCAACACGTAGGTACCGATGCGCTGGCTTTCCAGTTTGACCGGGTTGGCCGAATAGGCCAGGAAGGTCACCAGGTTCTTGACCTTCTCGTCGAACTGCTCAGTGGTCAGGGTACCGGATTTCGGCGTAATGGTCAGCTGGTCACAGGCTTCATGGGTTATCGGGCTGCCGGTCAACGGGTCGAATTGCTTCTTGCCATCGGTCACGGTCTGCACCTGCTTGCAGCCGATCACCTGGTTACCCTGCAGGCCAACCAACACGTTCGGCATGCCGACGTTCGGGAACACCTTGTTGTTCACCCCGTAAGGCCGCGACGGGTCCTCGTAGAAGCTGCGCAGATAGGTGTACAGCCAGTCGGTACCGCGCACCCGAGCCACCAGGGTCAGGTCGGGTGGCGCAGCGCCGAACCAAGTCTTGGCGTCGCTGGGCTTCATGCCGATCTGCATGTGGTCACCGATCTTGGCACCGGTGAACACCAGCTTCTCGAGCATCAGCTCGTGCGGAATGCCCAGGTCATCGGCCACTCGCTCGTAACGCTGGAACTTGGCACTGTGGCAACCCATGCAATAGTTGGCGAAGGTACGCGCACCGTCCTGCATGGCGGCCTTGTCGGTCAGGTCGATATCGGCCTTGTCCAGCTCCAGGCCGTGTTCGGCAGCGAAGGAAAAGGCAGGCATCACTGCCAGCAAAAATACTGCAATCAACTTTTTCATCAGCCAGTCACCCTTTCCGGAACCGGTTTGGTCTTCTCGAGCCTTGTGTAGAACGGCATCAGCAGGAAGTAGGCGAAGTACAGCACCGTGCATACCTGCGACAACAAGGTACGCCCAGGTGTCGGCGCCAGTACGCCCAGCACGCCGAGGATGACGAAGGCCACGCAGAACACCAGCAGGAAGACCTTGCTGATCCAGCCCTTGTAACGCATGGAACGCACCGGGCTACGGTCGAGCCAGGGCAGTACGAACAGCACGGCGATGGCCGCACCCATGGCAATGACACCCATCAGCTTGTCGGGCACCGCACGCAGGATCGCGTAGAAGGGTGTGAAGTACCACACCGGTGCGATGTGCTCAGGGGTCTTGAACGCGTTGGCCTGCTCGAAGTTAGGTTTTTCCAGGAAGTAACCGCCCATTTCCGGGAAGAAGAACACCACGGCGCAGAACACGAACAGGAACACCACCACCCCGACAATGTCTTTGACGGTGTAGTACGGGTGGAACGGAATGCCGTCCAGCGGAATGCCGTTTTCGTCCTTTTTCTTCTTGATGTCAACGCCATCAGGGTTGTTCGAACCCACTTCGTGCAGCGCAAGGATATGCAGCACCACCAGGCCGAGAATCACGATTGGCAGGGCAACCACGTGCAGGGCGAAGAAGCGGTTCAGGGTGATGCCCGAGATCAGGTAGTCACCACGGATCCACTGGGTGAGGTCGTCACCGATCACCGGGATGGCACCGAACAGCGAAATGATCACCTGGGCGCCCCAGTAAGACATCTGCCCCCACGGCAACAGGTAGCCCATGAACGCTTCAGCCATCAGCGCCAGGTAGATCAGCATGCCGAACAACCAGACCAGTTCGCGTGGCTTCTGGTAGGAGCCGTAGAGCAGGCCGCGGAACATGTGCAGGTAGACCACGATGAAGAACGCAGACGCACCGGTAGAGTGCAGGTAGCGCAGAATCCAGCCGTACTCCACATCACGCATGATGTACTCGACCGAGGCGAACGCCTCTTCCGCCGAGGGCGTGAAGCTCATGGTCAGCCACACGCCGGTAACGATCTGATTCACCAATACCAGCAATGCCAAGGAGCCGAAGAAATACAGGAAGTTGAAGTTCTTGGGCGCGTAATACTTGCTCAGGTGGTCTTCCCACATCTTGGTGGCGGGGAAGCGAGCATCAATCCAGTCCATGAACTTGCTCATCATGCGTTCTCCTGGTCGACGCCAATGACGATGATCTCGTCCGACTCGTAAGAGTGCGGTGGCACGGGCAGGTTGAGAGGCGCCGGCTGCGACTTGTAGACACGGCCAGCCAGGTCATAGTGGGAGCCGTGGCATGGGCAGAAGTAGCCACCTACCCATTTCGGGCCAAGGTCGGCGGGCGCGACTTCCGGGCGGAAGGTGGGCGAGCAACCCAGGTGCGTGCAGAGGCCCACGAGAATGAGGATTTCCGGCTTGATCGAGCGAACCTCGGGGTCGACGTAAGCCGGCTGGACCGAGGCCTTGGACTCTGGATCAGACAGATCGCCGGTGATTTTTTTCAGGTTACCGAGAATCTCCTCCGTTCGGCGCACGATGAATACGGGCTGGCCACGCCACTCGGCCACCATCTGCTGCCCGGCCTCGACCTTGGCAATATTGACCTTCACCGGTGCACCCGCGGCTTTCGCCTTGGCACTGGGAAACCATGACCCCACGAACGGTACCGCAGCCCCCACTGCTCCCGCTGCCCCGACCACGGATGTCGCGGCTACGAGGAAGCGGCGCCGGCCTGCGTTGACGCCGTCATTGCTCATTCAGTCCTCTCCCATCAGCTTGCTTGGCCTGTTGAACCAGGCTTGTACTTAGGTTGTGTCAATGGCACTAAAAATTGGCCGCCATGGTAAGAAACAAATCCACACACTGACAAGGTGATTACCCCGGCAAGGGTGACAACCCGCGCTTTGCTTGATCTGTGTCTATGCGACAAGCGGCCACTGACATGCTGACAGGTTAGTTCAAGCCAAAAAAAAAGCCCGGTTCCAAGGAACCGGGCTTTTTTCGACTGCCGAAGCGGTATTAACGCTTGGAGTACTGAGGACGCTTACGCGCTTTACGCAGACCCACTTTCTTACGCTCAACTTCACGAGCGTCGCGGGTGACGTAGCCAGCACGACGCAGAGCGCCACGCAGGGTTTCGTCGTATTCCATCAGAGCGCGGGTGATACCGTGACGGATCGCACCGGCTTGACCGCTGACACCACCACCGGAAACGGTGACGTAGATGTCGAACTTCTCAACGGTTTCGGTCAGCTCGAGTGGCTGGCGAACAACCATGCGAGCGGTTTCGCGACCGAAGAACACGTCCAGAGAACGGTTGTTGATGGAAATGTTACCAGTACCCGGACGCAGGAATACGCGAGCGGTTGCGGTCTTGCGACGGCCAGTGCCGTAATTTTGAGTCGCCGACATAATGAACTATCCCGTTAGATCTTCAGTTCTTGAGGCTGCTGAGCAGTGTGTGGGTGAGCAGCACCCGCGTACACTTTCAGCTTGCGGTACATGTCGCGACCCAGCGGGTTCTTAGGCAGCATGCCTTTGACCGCGGTTTCGATAACACGCTCAGGGGCCTTGGCGATCAACTTCTCGAAGTTGATTTCCTTGATACCGCCCGGGAAGCCGGAGTGGGAGTAGTACATTTTGTCGGAAGACTTGGCACCAGTCACACGAACCTGCTCGGCGTTGATAACGACGATGTAGTCGCCGGTGTCAACGTGAGGGGTGTATTCTGGTTTGTGTTTGCCACGCAGACGGGTAGCGATTTCGGTAGCCAGACGACCCAGGGTCTGGCCAGCGGCGTCGACTACGAACCACTCGCGCTTTACTGTTTCCGGTTTAGCAGTAAAAGTTTTCATTCTCTAAAGCCTCAGAGGCCGCCCAGCGAAAAATAGACGGCGAATCTTACTGGATAGTGCACAGCTTGCCAAGGGCAAGCGCGCAGCCGAACACAGACGCTTTTGGGGGCTCGGGTCGGGCACGCCAATGTTCGACGGGGTTCTTCCTGCGTGATGGTGCATCACTTCCGCCACGCGGAGAGGGGCTGAATTATCCAGATTGCGAGAAAAATTTCAACCTGCTTTGATAGGCTTCTATTGCCAAGGAGTGTCTAACCGATGGAATACCGTCAGCTCGGCCGTACCGACCTCAACGTCAGCGCCCTGTGCCTGGGCACCATGACCTGGGGCGAGCAGAACGTTGAAGCCGAGGCCTTCGAACAGATTGCCCGGGCCAAGAAAGCCGGGGTCAACTTCATCGACACCGCCGAAATGTACCCGGTGCCACCCCGCCCGGAAACCTACGCTGCCACCGAACGCATCATCGGCAACTGGTTCCGGGCCAACGGCGATCGCGATGACTGGGTCCTGGCCAGCAAGGTCGCAGGCCCCGGCAACGGGATCAGCCACATCCGCGACGGCCAGCTCAAGCACAACCGCCAGCACATCGTCGCGGCGCTGGACGAAAGCCTCAAGCGCCTGCAAACCGACCGTATCGACCTGTATCAGTTGCACTGGCCGGAGCGCAGCACCAACTTCTTCGGCAAGCTGGGCTACCAGCACCTGCCACAGGACCATTTCACCCCGCTGGAAGAAACCCTCGAAGTACTCGACGAGCAGGTGCACGCGGGCAAGATCCGCCACATTGGCCTGTCCAACGAAACGCCGTGGGGCACCATGAAGTTCCTGCAGTTGGCCGAAAGCCGTGGCTGGCCGCGGGCGGTGTCGATCCAGAACCCGTATAACCTGCTCAACCGCAGCTTCGAGGTAGGCCTGGCGGAAGTGGCCATCCGCGAGCAGTGCGGCCTGCTGGCCTATTCGCCGCTGGCCTTCGGCATGCTCTCGGGCAAGTACGAGAACGGCGCACGGCCGGGCAACGCACGCCTGACCCTGTTCAGCCGCTTTGCCCGTTATTCCAACCCGCAGACCGTGGCAGCCTGCAGCCGCTATGTGCAACTGGCCCGCGAGCACGGCCTGAACCCGGCGCAGATGGCCCTGGCGTTCGTCACCCGACAGCCGTTCGTGACCAGCAACATCATCGGTGCCACCAGCCTGCAACAGCTGGACAGCAACCTGGCGAGCCTTGAGCTGAACCTGAGCGATGAGTTGCTGGCGGCGATTGAAGCCATCCACCAGGAGCAGCCTAACCCGGCACCTTGAGCTGCAAAGCAGCCCCGCTGTTACATGGGGTAGACACAATCGCCAAAAAATAAGACGATCCAGCCGGTGATTGACCACTCTACCCTATAAGAACAATGACAATGATGTTTACCCAACCCTCCGCGTCGCTGCGGCGCGTCAGCATCCTGGCCATTGACAAGGTGTTTGCTTCGACCTTGATGCAGGCCAAGGACTTCTTCCACCTCGCCAGCCTGCGCTACAGCAAGCAGCTGGGCCTGGGTTTGCAGCCCATGTTCGAAATCCGCCTGGTGAGCCCCGACGGCCAACCTGTGGACAGCTTCAGCAATGTGCAGCTACCGGTCGATGGCGGCCTGGACGACGCCGATGTGATCATTCTCCCGGCCTACTGGGATGACTTCGACAACCTCCTGCAACGTTACCCACAGGTGCTGCCGTGGCTGCGTGAGCAGCACGCGCGTGGCGCGGTGCTTTGCGCCGAGGCCAGTGGCGTGTTCTGGCTGGCCGAGTCGGGCCTGCTCGACGGCAAGGAGGCCACCACCTACTGGCGCTTCTTCAGCAGCTTTGCCGAACGCTTCCCGAAGATCCGCCTGAACCAGGACAAGCACCTGACCGATGCCGACAATATCTATTGCGCCGGCGGTGCAACTTCAGCCTGCGACCTGTACATCTACCTGATCGAGCGCTTCTGCGGTGCCAACGTGGCCCGTGCGGTGTCACGCGACATTCTTTACGAAGTGCAACGCAACTACACCCCGGGGCGCATGGGCTTTGGCGGGCAAAAACTGCACCAGGACCTGATCATCCTGCAGATTCAGCACTGGCTGGAAGAGCACTTCGCCGACAAGTTCCGCTTCGAAGATGTGGCCCGCAACCACGGCATGAGCATCCGCAACTTCATGCGCCGGTTCCAGGGCGCAACGGGTGACAAGCCGCTGCACTACCTGCAACGGCTACGCATCGAGACAGCCAAGGGGTTGTTGTCGAGCACGCGCAAGAGCATCAAGACCATCAGCTACGAGGTCGGTTATGACGATGCCAGTTTCTTCGCGCGGCTGTTTCGCCAGCACACCGAGCTGTCACCAAACCAGTATCGGCAGCAGTTCATGCAAGAGGCTTGAGGCCAATGGGGCCGCTTTGCGGCCCCCAAATTTATGGCTTGTGCGCGCGCGACAGGAATTCGTGCGACTGCATCTCCAGCAACCGGCTCAGGGTACGCTGGAACTCGAAGCTCAGGCGCCCACCGGTATACAGGTCCTTTAGTTCCACCTCGGCCGAGATGATCAACTTGACGTTGCGGTCGTAGAACTCGTCCACCATATTGATGAAGCGACGGGCGATGTCGTCGGTGGTAACGCCCATCTGCTCCACGTTGCTGAGCAACACGGCGTGGAAGATCTTGCCCAGTTCGATGTAGTCGTTCTGGCTGCGCGGCCCGTCGCACAGGGCGCGGAAGTCGAACCAGGCGACGTCGTCGCACGTACGCAGGGCATTGATCGGGCGGTTCTCGATCATCAGCACGTCGTTCTCGACCGCCTGGGTGCACTCAGGGGTCAGCGCCTTGAAGCTGGCACGCATGCTCTGATGCGCCGCATCATTGAGCGGGAAGTGGAACAGTTCGGCCTGTTCCAGATGACGCAGGCGGTAGTCGACGCCGCTATCCACGTTCACCACGTCGGTGTACTGCTTGATCATGGCGATGGCCGGCAGGAAGCGCGCACGTTGCAGGCCGTCTTTGTACAAGCCGTCCGGCACGATGTTGGAGGTGGCCACCAGCGATACGCCGTTCTTGAACAGTTCTTCCATCAGAGTGCCGAGGATCATGGCATCGGTAATGTCCGACACGAAGAATTCGTCGAAGCAGATGACCTTGGCTTCTTCGCTGAAGCGCTTGGCGATGATGGTCAGCGGGTTCTTCTCGCCCTTGAGGGTTTTCATTTCCTCGTGCACGCGCTTCATGAAGCGGTGGAAGTGCGTGCGCATCTTCTGCTTGAACGGCAGCGCTTCATAGAATGTATCGACCAGGTAGGTCTTGCCTCGCCCTACCCCACCCCAGAAGTACAGGCCCTTGACCGGGGTCTGCTCCTTCTTGCCGAACAACTTGCCGAACATGCCTGGCTTATTGTTCTGCGCCTGCACCAGGTCGTCGTACAGGCGCTGCAGGTGACGCACCGCAGTTTCCTGCGCCGCGTCATGGAAGAAGTCGGGACGTTTCAGATCTGCTTGATAGCGTTCTAAGGGAGTCATGATTCGTTAGCGAGGCAACAAAAAACGGGCCGTCACTGTAGCGACAGGCCCGCTTAATGGCAATCAGACTTGCGTCAATATGCCTCAGTCGTGCTGTGGTGCCAGGGCATCACGCAGGCTTTGAATGGCCACATCACGGGCTTCGGTGCTGTCAAACTGCGGCCCGTCGGCAACCTGCTCGCCATTCAGCCACAGGCCGAAGCTCAGGCCTTCAACCCGTACATCGGCCTCGCCACCCTGTTGCAGCTGCTTGCTCACGGCGCCGGCGCTCTTGCCGTCGGCAAAGCTGCGCGACAGCAGCAGTTGCTCGCCGTCAGCGGCCAGCAGGCGGAAGCGGAAGCTGCCATCTTCGTCACGGAAGCTGACAAAGCGCGCACTCTTGGCGGCTTTTTTCTTCACTTCGGCAGTGGCCTGCACGCCAGTACGGAACGAACGCAGGCCAACGGCTTCGCGCAGTTGCTCGAGGAACGGCGTGGCAATCTTGCGGGCCTTGGCGGCGCCGGCCAGCAGGATGTCTTCCAGGTCCGCCGGGCGGGCGATCAACTGGTGGTAGTACTCGCGTTTTTCGGCCAGTTGGCCATCCAGCAACTGGAACAGGCGCTGCTTGGCATCGCCCCAGCCCAGACCCTGCAGCAGCTCTTCACGGAAGCCGGCGCATTGCTCCGGCGTCGAGAAAGCCTGGTACAGGGTGAACAGGTGCGAGTTGTCCGGGTCTTTCGCTTCGCCTGGCGCGCGCGAGTCGGTGACGATGCGCGAAATGGCGTCCTTCATGTCCTTGGCGCTGGTGAACAACGGGATGGTGTTGTCATAGCTCTTGGACATCTTGCGCCCATCCAGGCCGGGCAGCGTGGCCACGCTTTCTTCGATCACCGCTTCTGGCAGGGCGAAGAAGTCCTGGCCCTGACCGAACAGGTGGTTGAAGCGTTGGCCGATGTCGCGGGCCATTTCCACGTGCTGGATCTGGTCACGGCCAACCGGCACCTTGTTGGCGTTGAACATCAGGATGTCGGCAGCCATCAGCACCGGGTAGCTGAACAGGCCCATGCTCACGCCGGCGTCCGGGTCTTCGCCGCTCTCGACGTTCTTGTCCACCGAGGCCTTGTAGGCATGGGCACGGTTCAGCAAGCCCTTGGCGGCAACGCAGGTCAGCAGCCAGGTCAGCTCGGGGATTTCCGGGATATCGGACTGGCGGTAGAAGGTCACCTTGTCCGGGTCCAGGCCACCGGCCAACCAAGTGGCGGCGATTTCCAGACGCGAACGTTGAATGCGCTGCGGGTCGTCGCACTTGATCAGGGCGTGGTAGTCGGCCAGGAAGTAGAACGAGTCGACACCGGGCTGCTGGCTGGCACGGATCGCCGGGCGGATGGCGCCGGCGTAGTTGCCCAGGTGCGGTGTGCCGGTGGTGGTGATACCGGTAAGAATGCGCGTGGTCATGGGTGTTCGCTTATTCAGGCTTGGCTCAGTTCGAAAGGCGCGGCAGCAGCAGATCCTTCAGATCGGTCAGCTTGCCATGGAAGAAGTGTCCGCATTCTGCCACTTTCAGCAGCTCATGGGGGCGCGACAAGCTGTCGGACCACTCGTAAACCAGCTGCGGCGCGACGACTTCGTCGGCGTCCGGTTGCACCACGGTGAACGGGCAACGCTGCGGCACCGGGAACTCGGTGGTCAGGCGCATGACGGCGGGGGCGATCATGAACAGATGCTGCAACTGCGTGCCTGCAGCTTCCAGGCGCCCAGCCAGGCTGGTGGCCACGAAACCACCGAACGAGAAGCCCATCAGCACAAGTGGCAGCTCGGGGTGTTTGGCACGCAGCCAGGCGGCAGCGGCCTCGGCATCGGCTACTTCGCCAGCGCCCATGTCATGGCTACCGGCGCTCTGGCCAACACCACGGTAGTTGAAACGCAGGGTCACATAGCCGGCATCACGTGCGGTGCGCTGCAGGGTCGAGACCACCTTGTTGAGCATGGTGCCGCCCTGGACCGGGTTGGGGTGGCAGATCAGCACCGCGCCACGGGCGTCGGCCACGTCCAGGTACAAGGCTTCCAGCTGGCCGCTGGGGCCATCGATGAACAAGGGGGTTTCGCGGACAAGCAAGGCACTACTCCGTGACCTCGGGAAGGGTCGATTCGTCTAGGTGAGGAATTCTGTTCTGATTTGCGATCGCTCGCGGTATACAGCGCAGGTCTGAGCCGTTAACGTAAAGCAAAGCCGTTTATAGAGGAAGGACTCGTGGAACTCTCGCTCCTTGTTTGGTTGTTGCCAACCCTGGCCCTGGTCATCGGTGTGGCGGTCGGTTTCATCGTTGCCCGCCTGCTGCCCAATGCGGCGCCGAGCAACACCCAGCGCCAACTGGATGATATCCAGAAGCGTTTCGACAGCTACCAGAACGAAGTGGTCACCCACTTCAACAGCACCGCCATGCTGGTCAAGAAACTGACCCAGAGCTACCAGGACGTACAGGATCACCTGGCCGAAGGCGCCAACAGCCTGGCCCTCGACGACGTCACCCGCCAGCGCCTGCTGGCTGCGCTGCATTCCGAAGCGCCGCAAGGCCCGCGTGACCGCCTGACACCGCCGAAAGACACCGCCGAAGTGCCACGCGACTATGCGCCAAAAGCGCCGAACTCGCCGGGCATGCTCGACGAGAGCTACGGGCTCAAGCGTTGATCGGCTGAACATGAAAAAGGCCTCGCAAGAGGCCTTTTTTGTGGGCTGGTACAGGCTGCCTATTTGCAAGCCTGCAATGCCTGCTCGACATCCGCCAGCAGGTCTTCCACATCCTCCAGCCCCACCGACAACCGCACCAATCCTTCCGATATGCCGTGATGCGCCCGCTCCTGCGGCGTGTAACTGGAATGCGTCATGCTCGCCGGATGCTGCGCCAGCGATTCGGCATCACCCAAGCTCACCGCCCGTGCAAACAGCTGCAGCGCATTCATGAAGCGCCGCCCGGCGTCGATCCCCCCCTTGAGCTCGAAGGCAATCATCCCACCCGGCAAGCGCATCTGCCGCTGCGCCAGTTCGTATTGGGCGAACGACGGCAAACCTGGGTAGTGAATAAGTTCCACCTGCGGCTGCCGCGCGAGGAACTGCGCCACCTGCAAGGCGTTGGCGCAATGGCGGTCCATGCGCAGGGCCAAGGTCTTGATACCGCGCATCAGCAGCGACGCGTCATGCGGCGACAGCACCGCCCCGGTCATGTCCTTCAGCCCCTCCAGGCGAATGCGGTCGACCAGCGCCTTACGCCCCACCACCAGGCCCGCCGTGATATCACCATGGCCACTGAGGTACTTGGTCGCCGAATGCACCACCAGGTCCGCCCCAAGCTCCAGCGGCCGCTGCAGGTACGGCGTGCAATAGGTGTTGTCGACCACCACAAGTACATCACGCCCTCGTACTGCCTCGACGACCGCCGCTATATCCACCAGTTGCATGTTGGGGTTGGCCGGCGTTTCGAAGTAGATCATCCGTGTTTTGCTGTTGATCGCCGCTTTCAGGGCCTTGGCATCATTGAGGTCGACATGGTGGATCTTTACCCCGAACTCGCCAATGCCGTGATGCAGGAAAGCGAACGTGCAGCCATACAAAGTACGCCCGACAATCAGTTCATCGCCAGGCCGCAGCAAGGTCCAGATGGTCGAAGTGATCGCGCCCATCCCCGACGCCAGCGCCAGCCCCGCCTCACCGCCCTCCAACGAAGCCATGCGTTGCTCGAGCAAGGCCAGGGTCGGGTTGGAGATGCGGCTGTAGAAATGCCCCGTTTCCTCCCCGGCGAAGCACGCAGCGCCGTATTCGACAGTGGGGAAGGCATAAGTAGCGGTCTGGTACACCGGTGGCACCAGGGCACCACCGTGGGAAAGCGGGTCGTAGCCATGGTGAATGGCCCGCGTGGAAAAACCGGTGTTGTTATGGGAGTCGCGCATGGCAACAGCCTCTTGTGGTTTGTTATAAGCTTATGCCACCGGGCTGCCCGATTTTTTCCAAATTGGCCCACGCATACGCGTGCTTGTTGGAACGAAAACAATAATCAACGGACCAGGAGGGCAAAACATGCCTTCAAGCCTCGATCGCACCGACCGCGCCCTGCTGGCTGCCTTGCAGGACAACGCCCGCCTCACCATCGCCGAGCTCGCCGACCAGGTGGCGCTGACCACCTCGCCCTGCTGGCGACGGGTCAAGCTGCTGGAAGACAACGGCTACATCACCGGCTACCAGGCCATCCTCTCGCCCAAGTCGCTGGGGTTTGGCGTGACTGCGTTCGTCACCATCATGATGGACTCGCACACCAAGGACATGGCGCTGGCGTTCGAGCAGCGACTGATGGAAATTCCCGAGATCGTCGCCTGCCACAACATCTCAGGGCGCTATGACTTTTTGCTGGAAATTCTGGCGCGGGACCTGGAGTCGTTTGGCGAATTCACCCGGGAAGTGCTGCAACGGCTGCCGGGGGTGAAGGAGATCTATTCGAGTTTTTCCTACAAGGCGGTGAAGGAGAAAAGGGTAATACCTGTGTCGGAAAAACACATCTAAGAGAGATCTTTCCGAGTGCCAGGAAGCTTCCTACCGATTGACAGGCCGCAGCTGACATACCGCCAATTCCATATACGTAAAGCTAGCCCGTGTAGTGACCAGGAGAACCTACATGGCACGGGACAACACGTATTATCTCGATGAAGCGCTGTACATCAGTGCGCAAGCACCAACAGGTGCCGAACTAAGTTTGATTGGTGGCGGTGGTGGTGGACCGGGCGCAGGTGGCTGGGGGCTAAGCGATGGTTATCCACGCGGGACCAGCCCAACCAAAAATGACATCGCACGGGTCATTTCCACTCGCAGGGTGCTGACAGAAGAGTTTCAGATTATAGAGAAGGACTATTCAGACAAATATGCTCACGAAGTAAATCAGATCCCTGAAACCATTGCTGCACTGAAAGCCCAGATCAGAGCCGAGGCGAACAGTGCAAACGGCGCGGCCTCCACACTTTCAACAGAACAACAAATCCTGTCGTCACGCATCAGTCAGATTCGTGACGGTTATTTGCAGATTTTACCCGACGCCAATAACTACTTTGGCGTACCCGCATTCTACAAGCGCGGCGATTCAATGATGAGCCGGTTTCTGGACCCGGGCTTCTTCGCAGCAACAACAGGCCAGGAGCTCGGTGTGGAATGGGCCACAAGGCTGCAGAGGGCTTGGGAAGGCACCTACCGTTTACACATCGAAGCTCAAAAGCACCAAGCGCTGGCAGACGAACTTGAGGGCCTCGCCAGGCAAGTGGATCAGGAGGAGCTCAACCACCAGCCTCTAAATCTGCTGGAAATGATCGCGCGTCGAACAACTCAGATTCACGCAGAGCGGCAAATACATTTCGATTGTTTACCCAACGTTCTTCAGCATGAGTTGGGGCAAACCGTCATTGACGACGCGCTCACGCTTGTTCAAACCTTCGGCGCCTACCTTGCAACCGCTGCTGCCTTGGTGCAGGCCAAGCAATCGCAAATTCCGGCGTACCATGATCAAAACCCCCGCATCAACGCCCCCCTGTCGAAGCCTCAACTTGAAGGGCTTTTGCATCTTGTAGATGAACAACGATTACGCCGGGCCGGCCCACGCTGGCAGGAATACCACCTCGCACTGGCGCTAAACGAATCGATCAGATTCCTGGGCGTATATGCAGGTGCCACGCAAAACCTGATGCAGCGCGCCGCTGAAGTGGAGAACCTCCAAGGTCAACTCGCCGCACAGGAAGAAGCTGCACGCCAGCAGGCCGAAGCTGAGCGCTTGGCTGCAGAAGCCGAGAGGCAAAGGCAAGAGGCTCTGCGGCGGAGCATTTCCTATATCAATGAAGCGCGTCCGGCGGGACTGACGCCTGCCGTAATCCCCATTGGTGCTACCTCTTTTGCAGTAGCCGAAGCGGCTTACTCGGCTTTGGGTGAAGCAGTCACGGCCGCGATTGCCCGCCTTGTTGCTACGACTATCCCTTCGCTTGCAGTAGGCACCCTTGCGATGGCCTGGCCGTCAACGCTGGGTAACAGTGAGCGCCGTTATCTTATCAGCACCCCGCTAGCCAGCCTTACGCCACCCGGTGGGCCTGACCTTGCAACCTTGGCAGCGTCATCAACCAGCATCGACCTGCCGTATCTGCTGGCTGGATCCGAGCACGAAAAAGGCATGGACCTATATGTAGTGGCTGGGGGCAAGCCGGTACCAGTACGCGCAGTGACATTCGACACTGAACGTCAGGTCTACAGCCTGGCACTGGATAATCCGCAGCGGATTCTCACCTGGACACCCGCCAGCGCGCCGGGCGGTGAAGATGGAAGTTCTACCAGCTTGCCGCCAGCGCCGCCCGGTACCGTCGTTTACACCGGCAGTACCCTGAACCCCGTCAGTACCGAAACAGAGGGTTACCCGGCGCTGGATTTGCTGGACCAGGAACGGCTGATCATCACCTTCCCCATGGACTCGGGTTTACCGCCTATTCTGGTGGTGTTCAAAAGCCCGCGATATGAGCCTGGTATTGCTACAGGGCAGGGCTCGCACACCAATGGTGTCTGGCTCGGTGAGGCAGCAAGGCTGACCGGGGCTGCAATTCCGACACAGATTGCAGATGCGCTTAGAGGTAGAGAGTTTCGAGATTTCGATGCTTTCAGATCTACATTCTGGAAGGCTGTAGCCGAAACCTCTGAGCTGTCTAGCCAATTTAACATTGTGAATAGAAATCTTATGTCCAAAGGACATGCCCCCAAAGCACGTGACCAAGACCATTACAAAGGACACGCAACTTTCATACTCCATCACGTCATACCAATCTCCGAAAACGGAGCTGTCTACGATACTGATAACCTGAGAGTGGTAACACCGGCAGCGCATAATAGCATCCACTACGGGACATCCGAATGAATCAAAAAAATAGCATTTCCGAATACACCGAGCTCGAATTCCTGGAGTTTATAAACTCCATTATGAACCCTCCTGATGACTTGAGCGAGCATGAGCTCGACGCAAGGATCATGAAATTCAAGTTATTAACCGAACACCCAAATGGTTCAGACCTCATATATTGGCCTGAAGCAGACGGACTGGACACACCGGAAGAAATTGTACGCATCATAAAAAAATGGCGCGCAGCCAACAACAAACCAGGCTTCAAAGCGGAGTAAGCCCAACACCCCGCTCACGCGGGGTGTCAATTCTCTAAATAAAAAAGCGCAAAGAGAAAATTCCTACACCCCAGTCAAAGAACACGCACAAGATACTCAACTCCACCATGCATACTGAGCTGCGTTCGGACGATAGATTTCATCCCACTATCAACTGAGAAAATTGCTGAAATGGCCACCATTCTTCCAGAATACATAGCAAAAAAACTGTCAGGACAAGCATTCAAGAACTTCGACCACTTTTCCCGGTCCTTCTGGCTAGCCATTGCAGAAGACCCAATCTACAGCCAACAATTCATCCCCGCCCAACTCAACCGCCTCAAGAAAGGCTGGCCCCCTCGCGCGCCATTCCATGAAACGGCAAAGGGTCTGCGCTCCTATCAGATATGCCACCTGAACCCACCCGAGTGGGGTGGGCTGCTGTACGACGCTAAAAATCTAAGGATCATGAGCGCCATGCAATACACGCTTTCATCGGAGATGCCATGGTGATCAGCTTGAAGCACAGCCTGGCAGACTATTCATACAGTGAGTTCCGGTCGATTGTTGACGCGTTGATTCAGGCGACAGGCTCCCAGGACTGGCAGGACAGACTGCTGGAGCATTTTATCGAGCTGGTTGAGCACCCGGATGGTTCTGACCTGATCTATTGCACCGGGGGTAAGCCGGGAGACTGCGCCGAGCAGATCATGACCCGCATCGTGGCATGGAGGCAATCGAAGGGCCTTTCCGGGCTCAGGGATTTGCCATGAGCACATCCATCCGTGAATGAAATAACCGATCAAGTTCTCGACGCACTGAACAAGTATCCGGAGCTGCTGAAACAGCTCCCGGCAAACACGTTTTTACACAGGGTTCAACCTTGTCGCTACGACGCCAACCCCGTGAACTACCGCGCCGATTCCGATACCCGCTACGCCGACCCGTCCAAACGTGTTGGCGTTTACTACCTGGGTTGTTCCGCAGAGGTTGCCGTGGCCGAGTCGTTCCAGCCAGGCCAAGGTGTCGATGATCAACCGGTGCGTTTCTCGCAACTGCAACAGGCCTCGCTACACCTGCTAAAAGCGGCGCGCAAATTGTGCCTGGTGGACGTAGCTGCCCTGGCGAATCGGGCTACTCATCACAAAATCCGGGACATCGTTCAGGCCAAGGGTCAAGGCAAAGAAGGTTACGCCCTCACGCGTAAAATCAGCCAGGTGTGCATGAGCCAAGACCATGTTGATGGCCTGCTCTATCTGTCTGCGGTCTATACCGTCACCGGCGCCATGGAAGGTTGCAACATTGTATTATTCGAAGGTCGCTCACCCCAGATCCAAGCAATAAGCCATCAGCCTGTGAGCATTGCAGTGCTGCCGAACGGTGAAACGGTAGTAGAGTTTCTGTGCAGTCTGGGCGTAGCGCTGGAATAGCCGCAGAACCCAACTCTCCCTGGAAGATCTTCACTGTCCTGCTTCAAACGCGTTCACAAAATCGCGCTTGATGATGTCCATGGCCGCATCGTCATTCAGCAACTCAAAGCGTGGCACCACATTACGTGGTTCTCCAGGCTCGGAATAATCCATGTTGCCGACGAGGTGCTGAACCAGAAAATTCATCGCTTCGGTATCTGCCGGGTCCACCGCGAGCGACCAAAACAGTGTCTCTACAACCGGCCTGGGCTTGTTGTCGGCGAATTGAAACGACGGATAGAATTTCCTGCGATTGCCAGTATTGGTATAGGCGAGCAGCTTCCCCGCCTTTGTCTTCTGACTCAGGGCCTGTTTGGTAATCCCCAGAATTTCACAAGCGGCCTTGGCGTCCAGCAGTTCACAACGGCTGGCCACACGCTCGAATGCACGTGTTTTCATTCTGGCCATAGCCTCTTGGTTACGTGTTGCAATACTGCGCTTCGCTTCGATATCTACTTTGGCAAGCGCAGCAAAAGCCTTCTCGTCCGCAAGGCCAAGTGCTTTGAGCACCACTGCTTCCGAAGCGCGCGCAAGATGCTCTTCAAAGCGCTGCCGCAGCGCAGCTTTGGCAGCTTCAAGGTGCGCGAGTGCAGGCCGAATCGCTTCGTGGGTAGCGGTTGCCATCAGTTCTCCTCCAGCCTGAACAGGCTCCTTGCCTATCAAGGTAGGCTTCCACTTTCAGCCTGTCAACTTGTCAACCAGTCAATATGTAAATAAAGACTGACACTGCCGCGCAGCCCATCGCGACCGCGCAAGCCGGTTGGGACGGAAACAAAAAACCCCGCCGAAGCGGGGTTTTCCTTGCACGCTAGCGCTTAGATCGCGCCGCGCTGGCGCAGTACGTCCAGCACCAGTTTCACACCTTCGTCCACGCTAGTGGCCTGGGTGTCGATCACCAGGTCGGCGTCCAGCGGCACATCGAACGGGAAGCTTTCGCCCGGGATGTTTTCGCCACCGGCCGCGTACAGGCCTTGTGGATCACGCTCGCGGCACGCCAGCGGCGAGGCCTGGACGTAAACGGTCACCAGGCGCTCTTTGCCGATCAGCGCCTTGGCCTGTTCGCGGCCTTCGGCATCCGGGGCCACGAACGCAGCCAGGGTCAGCAGGCCGGCTTCGTTGAACTGGCGCGCCACATGGGCGGCGCGGCGCCAGTTTTCGGTGCGGCCGGCGCGATCCTGTGGCAGGCCCTTGTTCAGGTCGTGGCGCAGGTTCTGGCCGTCGAGCACGTACACCGCACGGCCCATGTCGAACAGCTTGCGCTCTACGGCGTAGGCCAAGGTGCTCTTGCCAGCGCCGGACAGGCCGCTGAACAGCACGGTGGCTGGCTGCTGACCGAAGCGCAGTGCACGCTCTTCAGTCGACACGTGGGCCTGCTTGCCATGCTGGCCGGTGCTGCCGTGCGGCAACACTGGCGGGGCGATGATCATGCCGGCACCGACGGTGCCGTTGGTCAGGCGGTCAATGACGATGAACGCACCGGTGGTGCGGTTGCTGTCGTAGCCGTCCAGGGCGATCGAGGCGTCCAGCGCAACTTTCACGCGGCCGATCTCGTTCAGTTGCAGTGCGCTGGCAGCGCCCTGCTCCAGGGTGTTCACATCGACCTTGTGGGTGATGCTGGCAATCGAGCCCGGTACATAGCTGGTGGCGCGCTTGATGTCGTACTTCTTGCCAGGGAGCATCGGCTCCTCGGCCATCCACACCAGCATCGCGTCGAACTGGTCGGTTACCGGCGGAACGTTGTCGGCATGTACCAGCAGGTCGCCACGGGAGATGTCGATCTCGTCTTCCATGGTCAGGGTCACGGCCTGGCCTGGACCTGCGTTCTCCAGCTCACCTTCGTAGGTGACAATGGACTTGACGCGGCTGCTCTT
Organism: Pseudomonas sp. NBRC 111132; assembly: GCF_001320565.1. Lineage (NCBI taxonomy): Bacteria > Pseudomonadati > Pseudomonadota > Gammaproteobacteria > Pseudomonadales > Pseudomonadaceae > Pseudomonas > Pseudomonas sp. NBRC 111132. The sequence continues at coordinate 65,937 of NZ_BCBI01000020.1, read as the reverse complement.
GCCCGACGGCAGCACGACGATTTCGTCGCCCTTGTGCACCACGCCGCTGGCGATGGTGCCGGCGAAGCCACGGAAGTTCAGGTTCGGGCGGTTCACGTACTGCACCGGGAAACGCAGGTCGGTGAAGTTGCGGTCGGCCGACACTTCGACGGTTTCGAGGATTTCCATCAGCGTCGGGCCGGCATACCACGGCGAACGCTCGCTGTGGTTGACCACGTTGTCACCCTTGAGCGCCGACATCGGCACGAAGTGCAGGCTGCTCGGGGTCAGGTTGATGGCTTCGGCGAACTGCAGGTAGTCGGCCTTGATCGACTCGAAGACGTCTTGGTCGAAGCCCTTGAGGTCCATCTTGTTGACCGCGACCACGATGTGCTTGATGCCCAGCAACGAGGCGATGTAGCTGTGGCGGCGGGTCTGGGTCTGCACGCCGTAGCGGGCATCGACCAGGATGATCGCCAGGTCGCAGGTGGATGCACCGGTGGCCATGTTGCGGGTGTACTGCTCATGGCCCGGGGTGTCGGCAATGATGAACTTGCGCTTGGCGGTGGAGAAGTAGCGGTAGGCAACATCGATGGTGATGCCCTGCTCACGCTCGGCCTGCAGGCCGTCTACCAGAAGTGCCAGGTCGACTTCTTCGCCGGTGGTACCGACTTTTTTCGAATCACGGGTGATGGCCTCGAGGTGGTCCTCGTAGATCATCTTCGAATCGTGCAGCAGGCGCCCGATCAGGGTGCTCTTGCCGTCATCCACGTTGCCGCAGGTGAGGAAACGCAGCAGTTCTTTGCGCTCGTGCTGAGCCAGATAAGCGAGGATGTCTTCGCTGATCAAATCGGATTGGTGCGACATGGAGTAACCCTGAAAATTAGAAGTAGCCCTGACGTTTTTTGTCTTCCATGGAACCGGCGCCATCGTGGTCGATGACTCGGCCCTGGCGCTCGGAAGTGCGCGTCAGGAGCATTTCCTGAATGATGTCGGTGAGCGTTTCGGCTTCCGACTCGACAGCGCCCGTCAGCGGGTAGCAGCCAAGGGTACGGAAACGCACCTTCTTCTTGACGATGCGGGCTTTCTCTTCCTCGGAGAGGTGCTCGAGAATGCGCTCGTCGTCGATCATGATCAGGGTGCCGTTCTTCTCGATGACTTCACGCTCGGCGGCGAAGTACAGCGGCACGATCGGGATGCCTTCGAGGTAGATGTACTGCCAGATGTCCAGCTCGGTCCAGTTCGACAGCGGGAAGACGCGGATCGACTCACCCTTGTTGACCTTGCCGTTGTACACGTTCCACAGCTCTGGGCGCTGGTTTTTCGGGTCCCAACGGTGCTTGCTGTCACGGAACGAATACACGCGTTCCTTGGCCCGCGACTTCTCTTCGTCGCGGCGCGCGCCACCGAAAGCGGCGTCGAAACCATGCTTGTCCAACGCCTGCTTCAGGCCCTGGGTCTTCATGATGTCGGTGTGCTTGGAGCTGCCATGGGTGAACGGGTTGATGCCCTGCGCCACACCCTCGGGGTTGACGTGGGTGATCAGTTCCAGGCCCATTTCCTCGACCATCTTGTCGCGGAAGCTGTACATCTCCTGGAATTTCCACTGGGTGTCGACGTGCATCACCGGGAACGGCAGCTTGCCCGGGAAGAAGGCCTTGCGCGCCAGGTGCAGCATCACGGCGGAATCCTTGCCGATCGAGTACAGCATCACCGGGTTGTCGAACTCGGCGGCCACCTCGCGGATGATATGGATGCTTTCCGCCTCCAGCTGTTTCAAGTGCGTCAGTTTGTCGACCATGGCTACTCACGAAAAACGATCTTATGGACGGCCTGCGGGCCGTGTTCGAGCGAGCCACTTTATCACAGCGGCTGCTTCTATTTAGGCGGCGGGCTAGATCGAAAAGGTCTAACGATATGACTGGGGGTTTGGCTGATATTGGGGCCGCGTTGCGGCCCTTTGGGAGCAGGCGAGCCCGCGCAGAGGGCAGCACTGATTTCAGATGGGGTTCGGGCAATCGATGAACAGGTGCTCCACGGCAAACCGCCGCGCCAGGTAATCGCCCAGCGCCTGCACGCCATAGCGCTCGGTGGCATGGTGCCCGGCCGCAATGAAGCTGACCCCATTCTCGCGGGCACTGTGGTAAGTCTGCTCCGACGCCTCGCCTGTGAGGTACAGGTCCACCCCGGCCGCAATCGCCGTGTCGATGTAACCCTGCCCGCCACCGGTGCACCAGCCGACCCGACGGATCATCTCGTCGCCTTCGACCAGCAACGGCTCACGCCCCAGCACGTCCTGCACCCGCCTTGCAAAATCACGCGCGGTCACGGGCTCGGCCAGCGAACCGACCAACCCGACCACTTTGGGGTTCTCCGGGTCCAGCGGCCCTTCGACGGTGATGTCCAGTTGCCGCGCCAGTTGCACGTTGTTACCTACCTCCGGGTGCACGTCCAGCGGCAGGTGAAACGCCAGCAGGCTGATATCGTTGTTCAGCAAGGTTTTCAGGCGACGCTGGCGAATACCGGTGATGCATGGGTTTTCACCTTTCCAGAAGTAACCATGGTGCACCAGCACCAGGTCGGCCCCGGCCTCGACCGCTGCGTCCAGTAACGCCTGGCTGGCGGTAACGCCACTGACGATGCGGCTGACCTGTGGCCGGCCTTCGACCTGCAGGCCATTGGGGCAATAATCCTGGATCTTCGCGCTACCCAGGTAACGCTCGGCTTCTTCGACCAGGGTGTTTAGAGCGACGGCCATGAAAATCTCCTCGAAAACTGCGCTTTTCCCAGGCACAACGCCTAGCGAACGCCCGTATAATGCCGGCCATTATGGGCCGTCGCCGGCACTGGGGGAACCGGTGTATCATCGCGCGCGCTCATGCCCCACTGCGCGGCCGCTGGCCCCCGCTCTTTCCAGGATTCGTTCATGTTCAAGGCTTTGCGTTACTTTGGCTGGCCCCTGCTTACCGGCGTACTGATCGCCATGCTGATCATCCAGCGTTTCCCGGAATGGGTCGGCCTGCCCAGCCAGGACGTCAACCTGCAGCAAGCACCGCAGACCACGCGGATCATGCAAGGCCCGGTGTCGTACGCCGACGCCGTGACATTGGCCGCCCCGGCTGTGGTCAACCTGTACACCACCAAGGTGGTGAACAAAAGCGCTCACCCGCTCTTCGAAGACCCGCAGTTCCGCCGCTTTTTCGGCGACAACCTGCCCAAGCAGCGCCGCTGGGAATCAAGCCTGGGCTCGGCGGTGATCATGAGCCCCGAGGGCTACCTGCTGACCAACAACCACGTCACCAGCGGCGCCGACCAGATCGTCGTTGCGCTGAAGGATGGCCGCGAAACCTTGGCCCGCGTGATCGGCAGCGACCCGGAAACCGACCTGGCGGTGCTCAAGATCGACCTGAAGAATCTGCCGGCAATCACCATCGGCCGTTCCGACAACATCCATATCGGCGACGTGTCGCTGGCCATCGGCAACCCGTTTGGCGTCGGCCAGACCGTGACCATGGGCATCATCAGCGCCACCGGCCGCAACCAGCTGGGCCTGAACAACTACGAAGACTTCATCCAGACCGACGCGGCGATCAACCCCGGCAATTCGGGTGGCGCGCTGGTGGATGCCAATGGCAACCTGGTCGGCATCAACACGGCAATCTTTTCCAAGTCCGGCGGCTCGCAAGGCATCGGTTTTGCCATCCCGGTAAAACTGGCACTGGAGGTGATGAAGTCGATCGTCGAGCATGGCCAGGTGATTCGTGGCTGGCTGGGTATCGAAGTGCAGCCGCTGAGCCAGGAGCTGGCCGAGTCGTTCGGCATGAAGGACCGCCCAGGCATCGTGGTGGCGGGTATCTTCCGCGAAGGGCCGGCGGCCAAGGCCGGGCTGCAGCTGGGTGACGTGATCCTGAGCATCAACGGCGAGCCGGCCGGTGACGGGCGCAAGTCGATGAACCAGGTGGCGCGGATCAAGCCCAATGAGAAGATCACCATCGAGGTGATGCGCAATGGGCAGCAATTGAAGCTGGTTGCCGAGGTGGGGCTGCGGCCGCCGCCGGCGCCGGCTGCCAACCCGGAAGAGAAATAAAAATGGGGCCGCTTTGCGGCCCCAACTGCATCAGTGCAGGATCTGGCTGAGGAACAACTTGGTCCGATCACTGCGCGGCCGGTCGAAGAAGTCATCCGGCGCGGCTTGCTCCACAATCTCCCCCTTGTCCATGAAGATCACCCGGTTCGCCACAGTCCGGGCAAAGCCCATTTCGTGGGTTACGCAAAGCATGGTCATGCCATCTTCGGCCAGGCCCACCATGGTATCGAGCACTTCCTTGACCATTTCCGGGTCCAGCGCCGAGGTCGGTTCATCGAACAGCATGATCTTGGGTTTCATGCACAGCGCACGGGCAATCGCCACACGCTGCTGCTGGCCACCCGACAACTGCCCTGGGTACTTGTGCGCCTGCTCCGGAATACGCACCCGCTCCAGGTAATGCATGGCAATTTCCTCGGCCTTGCGCCGTGGCATCTTGCGCACCCACATCGGCGCCAGGGTGCAGTTTTCCAGAATGCTCAGGTGCGGGAACAGGTTGAAGTGCTGGAACACCATGCCCACTTCACGGCGGATAGCCTCGATCTGCTTGAGGTCGTTGGTCAGCTCCACCCCGTCGACCACGATACGCCCCTGCTGATGCTCTTCCAGGCGGTTGAGGCAGCGGATGGTGGTGGACTTGCCCGAGCCGGACGGCCCGCACAGCACGATGCGCTCGCCCTGGCGCACATTCAGGTTGATGTCCTTGAGCACATGGAACTGGCCGTACCACTTGTTCACACCCTGCATCTGGATGATGCCTTCGGGGCCAGCAGGCTGCTTGATCGCTTCACTCATTTCGAAACTCCTAACGCTTGTGGCCAGTGTCCAGCTTGCGCTCCAGATGCATGGAGTAGCGGGACATACCGAAACAGAAAACCCAGAACACCAGGGCGGCGAACACATAGCCCTCGGTGGCCATGCCCAGCCAGGCCGGGTCGGCGGCGGCTTGCTTGACGCTGTTCAGCAGGTCGAACAGGCCGATGATGATCACCAGGCTGGTGTCCTTGAACAGGGCGATGAAGGTGTTGACGATGCCGGGGATCACCAGCTTGAGTGCCTGCGGCAGGATCACCAGGCCCATCGAGCGCCAGTAGCCCAGGCCCATGGCCGCAGCGGCTTCGTACTGGCCCTTGGGGATGGCCTGCAGGCCACCGCGCACCACCTCGGCGATGTACGCCGACTGGAACAGGATCACGCCGATCATCGCCCGCAGCAGCTTGTCGAAGCTCATGCCTTCAGGCAGGAACAACGGCAGCATCACCGAGGACATGAACAGCACGGTGATCAGCGGTACGCCGCGCCAGAACTCGATGAAGGTCACGCACACCACCTTCACGGCTGGCATCCGCGAACGCCGGCCCAGGGCCAGCAGGATGCCCAGCGGCAAGGCACCGACGATACCCACGGTGGCGATCACCAGGGTCAGCATCAGCCCGCCCCATTGGCTGGTCGGCACGCTATCCAGGCCCAGGTAGCCCCCGTGCAGCAGGGTGTAGGCCAAAACCGGGTACAGCACCAGGAAGCCCAGGCCATAGAAGGCCTTGCGCGGGAAGCGCTTGATGAACAGCGGCGCGGCACCGAGCACGGCAAGCCACACGGTCAGGTCCACGCGCCAGCGCAGCTCCGCCGGGTAGTAGCCGTACATGAACTGGCCGAAGCGCTGCTGCACGAACACCCAGCAGGCGCCCTCCTTGGTGCAGTCGGCGCGGGTGGTGCCGACCCAGTTGGCGTCGATCAACGCCCACTGCAGCAACGGCGGCACGATCAGCCACACCAGGTACAGGGCAAACAGGGTCAACAACGTGTTGAGCCAGCTGGAGAACAGATTGGCACGCATCCATGCGAGCACGCCGACGGTTTTCACCGGTGGCGGCATATCGGGTTTGAAAACATGGGCATTCACGGGCGTATCCTCACCGCTCGATCAGCGCAATGCGCTTGTTGTACCAGTTCATCAGCAGCGAAATGCTGATGCTGATGGCGAGATAGACACTCATGGTGATGGCGATCACCTCGATGGCCTGGCCGGTCTGGTTGAGCACGGTACCGGCGAACAGTGAGACCATTTCCGGGTAGCCGATACCGGCCGCCAGCGACGAGTTCTTCGCAAGGTTCAGGTACTGGCTGGTCAGCGGCGGAATGATCACCCGCAGTGCCTGGGGGATGATCACCTTGCGCAGGGTCGGGCCCTCGCGCAGGCCGAGCGAACGGGCGGCTTCGGTCTGGCCATGGCTGACCGAACGGATGCCGGAACGCACGATTTCAGCGATGAAAGCTGCCGTATAAATAGTCAGCGCCAAGGTCAGCGCCAGCAGTTCGGGGATCAATACCCAGCCACCGACGAAGTTGAAGCCCTTCAGCTGCGGTACTTCCCAGGTCACCGGGCTGCCGAACAACAGCACGCTCAAGCCCGGGATGGCGATCAACAGCGCCAGCCCTGCCCAGAACTTGTGGAACGGCACGCCAGTCTCGTCAAAGCGTTTGTTGGCCATGCGCACCATCACGGCAATGGCCGCGATTGCCACCACCACGGCCACTGCAAACGGCCAGAAACCATCGGCCATGGAGGCGCCCGGCATGTTCAGGCCACGGTTGCTGATGAAGAACATATCGTCGATGTTGATGCTGCCCCGTGGGCCTGGCAGGGTCAGGAACACGGCGAAATACCAGAACAGGATCTGCAACAGCGGCGGGATATTGCGGAAGGTTTCCACATACACGGTCGCCAGCTTGTTGATCATCCAGTTTGGCGACAGCCGCGCCACACCGATGATGAAGCCCAGGATCGTCGCCAGGATGACACCGATGAAGGTCACCAGCAGGGTATTGAGCAGGCCGATGACGAACACCCGCGCATAGCTGTCGGATTCCACGTAGGGGATCAGGTGCTGGGCGATGCCGAAGCCGGCACTGCGGTCCAGAAAGTCGAAGCCCGACGTGATGCCTCGGTGCTGCAGGTTGGTTTGCGTGTTGTGGAACAGGTACCAGCCCAGACCGACCACGAAGACGATCGTGAGAATCTGGAACAGCCACGCGCGCACACGCGGATCGTTAAGGGACAAGCCCTTGGGTGCGCCGATTTGATTTTGCATGAAGTGCCCCGGACAGTAGGGATTCGAACAGCCTGCGGCGGCGGGATGCCGCCGCAGGGTGCAACCATCAGCGCACAGGTGGCGCGTACTGGATGCCGCCGTTGTTCCACAGGGCGTTCATGCCACGGTCGATCTTCAGGTCGGTGCTCTGGCCCAGGTTCTTCTCGAACACTTCGCCGTAGTTGCCGACTTGCTTGACGATCTGCACTACCCAGTCTTTGGGCAGTTTGAGGTCCTTGCCGTACTCGCCATCCCCACCCAGCAGGCGGGCGACGTCCGGGTTCTTGGTGGCCTTGGCCTCAGCTTCGACGTTCTTCGAGGTGATGCCCGCCTCTTCGGCGTTGAGCATGGCGAACAGGGTCCATTTGACGATGCTGAACCACTCCTCGTCGCCCTTGCGCACTACCGGGCCCAATGGCTCCTTGGAGATGGTTTCCGGCAGCACCACGTAGTCGGTCGGTGCGGCCAGCTTGGAGCGCTGGGCGAACAGCTGCGACTTGTCCGAAGTCAGCACGTCGCAACGGCCGGACTCCAGCGACTTGGCGCTTTCGTCGGACGTGTCGAAGGTGATCGGGGTGTACTTCAGGTTATTGGCGCGGAAGAAGTCCGATACGTTCAGCTCGGTGGTGGTACCGGCCTGGATGCAGATGGTCGCGCCATCGAGCTCCTTGGCGCTGGAAACACCCAGCTTCTTGTTGACCAGGAAGCCGACGCCGTCATAGTAGGTGACACCGGCGAACACCAGGCCCATGCCCGCATCGCGCGAGCTGGTCCAGGTGGTGTTGCGCGACAGCACGTCGACTTCGCCCGATTGCAGGGCGGTGAAGCGTTCCTTGGCGTTGAGCTGGCTGAACTTGACCTTGGTGGCATCGCCAAACACGGCGGCGGCCACGGCACGGCAGACATCGGCGTCGATACCGACGATCTTGCCCTGTGCATCAGGTACCGAGAAGCCTGGAAGACCGTCGCTCACGCCACACTGGACGAAGCCCTTTTTCTTTACCGCATCGAGGGTGGCGCCGGCCTGGGCATTGCTCACGGCGCCCAGCGCGGCGGCAGCGGTCAGGACTGCCAGGGTGGTTTTCAACATCTTCATTCACAACCTCCAAATCGCTCTTGTTGTATCGAGCCGGAATTGCACCGCACCCTTTTGAGGCGTATCCGACCCGTATTGGCTTGTTATTGGGTCAATTGGCGCAATGGACTGTTCTGTGACAGCCTTCGCGTGCAAAGGGTGTTACCGTCACGGCTTGCCCTTTGCATCACAGGTTGAATTGCAAAGGGCGTACCAGATTCTTTGGCTGTAGCGTTTAAGCGCTCGTCAAGTAGGGAAAGTTGTATCGTTGCGACATTCTTTTTCCGACAATCATTTCCCGTGCCTTCTTTTCACGCACGCCATAACAAGACACGCACATTTTCGGAGCAGTCATGACCAACCCGCTGATTCTCGAACCACAGAAAACCGCTGACGCCTGTGTGATCTGGTTGCACGGTCTGGGGGCCGATCGTTACGACTTCCTACCTGTGGCCGAATTCATGCAGGAGCGCCTGCTCAGCACCCGCTTCATCATGCCCCAGGCGCCAACCCGCCCCGTGACCATCAACGGCGGCTACGCCATGCCCAGCTGGTACGACATCAAGGCCATGACCCCAGCCCGCGCCATCGACGAAGCTCAGCTGGAGGAGTCGGCCGAGCAAGTGGTTGCCCTGATCAAGGCCGAGCAGGCCAAAGGCATCAACCTGTCGCGGATCTTCCTGGCCGGTTTCTCCCAGGGTGGTGCAGTGGTGCTGCACACTGCCTATATAAAGTGGCAAGAAGCACTGGGCGGGGTGATCGCCCTGTCCACCTACGCCCCCACCTTCAACGACCAGCACCAGTTGAGTGCCTGCCAGCAACGCACCCCGGCCCTGTGCCTGCATGGGGTGCACGACCCGGTAGTGATCCCGTCCATGGGCCGCACCGCCTTCGAGTACCTGAACACCTGGGGCGTCGCCGCCCGCTGGCACGAGTACCCGATGGAGCACGAAGTGGTAGTCGAAGAGCTGAACGACATTCACGAATGGCTGGCCAAGCAACTGCAATAAGCCGCGACCGCCTGTAGTTGTAGGGCTATTCCACTACGCCGCGCCCGAATCTTGCATTACACTGCCCGGCGTACATTCCTTAACCAGTTGATGAGACGATCGTGCTCAAGGCACTCAAGAAAATATTCGGCAAGGGAGACGCCGCGCCACAGGCCGTCGCTCCTGCTGCCAGCGTGACGCCACCGGCGCCCACGCCCGCCAGCGAGCCCCGGCCCGCAGCCAAACCGGCCGCCCCGCGCGCCAACCCCACCCCCAAGGCTGAGCGGCCTGCCGCCGTTACGCCAGCGCCAGCAGCCGAGAAGCCGGCCAAGGACAAACCGCGTCGCGAGCGCAAGCCCAAACCGCAGGCCAGCCTATGGAAGCCCGAAGACTTCGTGGTCGAGCCGCAGGAAGGCAAAACCCGTTTCCACGACTTCAAGCTGTCCAACGAGCTGATGCACGCCATCCACGACCTGGGCTTCCCATACTGCACGCCGATTCAGGCGCAGGTACTGGGTTACACCCTGCGTGGCCAGGACGCCATCGGCCGGGCCCAGACCGGTACCGGCAAGACCGCCGCATTCCTGATCTCGATCATTTCCCAGTTGCAGCAAACGCCCCCGCCCAAGGAACGCTACATGGGCGAACCGCGCGCGCTGATCATCGCCCCTACCCGCGAGCTGGTGGTGCAGATCGCCAAGGACGCCGCGGCCCTGACCAAGTACACCGGCCTGAACGTGATGAGCTTCGTCGGTGGCATGGACTTCGACAAGCAGCTCAAGGCCCTGGAAGCGCGCCACTGCGATATCCTGGTGGCCACCCCGGGCCGCCTGCTGGACTTCAATCAGCGCGGCGAGGTGCACCTGGACATGGTCGAGGTGATGGTGCTGGACGAAGCCGACCGCATGCTCGACATGGGCTTCATCCCCCAGGTTCGCCAGATCATTCGCCAGACGCCGCCGAAGAGCGAGCGCCAGACCCTGCTGTTCTCCGCCACCTTCACCGACGACGTGATGAACCTGGCCAAGCAGTGGACCACCAACCCGGCCATCGTCGAGATCGAACCGGAAAACGTCGCCAGCGAAACGGTCGAGCAGCATGTGTATGCCGTGGCCGGCAGCGACAAGTACAAGCTGCTGTACAACCTGGTGACCCAGAACAAGTGGGAACGGGTAATGGTGTTCGCCAACCGCAAGGACGAAGTGCGGCGTATCGAAGAAAAGCTGGTGCGTGACGGCATCAATGCCGCCCAGCTGTCGGGCGACGTGCCGCAACACAAGCGCATCCGTACCCTGGAGAGCTTCCGTGAAGGGCGCATCACCGTGCTGGTGGCGACCGACGTGGCGGGGCGTGGTATTCACATCGATGGTATCAGCCATGTGATCAACTTCACCCTGCCGGAAGACCCGGACGACTACGTGCACCGCATTGGCCGAACTGGCCGTGCGGGGAGCAGTGGTGTGTCGATCAGCTTTGCCGGTGAGGATGATTCCTACCAGTTGCCGGCGATCGAAGAACTGCTGGGGCGCAAGATCAAGTGTGAAATGCCGCCGGATGAGCTGTTGAAGCCGGTGCCGCGCAAGCACCACTGATTACCCGAAATGCTAACGCCGTCCCTGTAGGAGCGGCCTTGTGTCGCGAAAGGGCCGCGCAGCGGCCCCAAAGATTTCATCTTTAATGCAGCTATTGCCGGGGCCGCTTTGCGGCCCTTTCGCGACACAAGGCCGCTCCTACAGGGAATCGGTGCAACCTTGACTACCAGCGCCCCGCCGCATCCTGGTCACTCTGCTTCCCTTCCACCCAACGCGGCCCTTCCTGGGTATTTTCCTTCTTCCAGAACGGCGCCCGGGTCTTCAGGTAGTCCATGATGAAGTTGCAGGCATCGAACGCCGCCTGCCGATGGGCACTGGCCACACCGACGAACACGATCGGCTCGCCAGGCTCCAGCGCACCGATACGGTGCAGCACCTCCACCTTCAGCAGCGGCCAGCGCTGCTCGGCCTCGACCACGATCTTGGCCAGCGCCTTTTCGGTCATGCCGGGATAGTGTTCGAGGAACATCCCCGCCACTTCGCGGCCATCGTTGAAATCCCGCACATAGCCGACAAAGCCGACCGCCGCCCCCACGCCGACGTTGGCCGCATGCATGGCATTGACCTCGGCCCCCGGGTCGAACGCGCCTTCCTGCACTCGCACTGCCATGTTCAGCCTCCGGTCACCGGCGGGAAGAATGCCACTTCATCACCCTCTTCCAGTGGCTCATCCAGCTTGCACAGCTCTTCGTTGCGCGCGCACATCAGGTTCTGCTCGGCCAGCACTTCGTACTGCCCGCCCTTGGCCACCAACGCCTGGCGCACATCGTCGAGCACCTTGAACGCCCCCTCCACACGTTCGGCATCCACGCCCAACAGCTCGCGGTAACGGGCGAAGTACATCACCTTGATCTTCATTACGCCTGCACCTTGTAGTGACCGCTCTTGCCGCCGAGCTTTTCCAGCAGGCGCACTTGCTCGATGACCATGCCTTTGTCCACCGCCTTGCACATGTCATAGATCGTCAGCGCCGCCACACTGGCTGCGGTCAACGCTTCCATCTCCACACCGGTCTGCCCCGCCAGCTTGCAACGGGCGACGATACGCACAGCGTCCTGGCCCTCGGCACTGAGTTCGACCTTGACGCTGGTCAGCATCAATGGGTGGCACAGCGGGATCAGGTCGCTGGTCTTCTTCGCCGCCTGGATCCCGGCAATGCGCGCCACGGCGAACACGTCGCCTTTGGGGTGTTCACCGTCGACGATCATCTGCAACGTCTGCGGCAACATGCGCACCCGCGCCTCGGCGGTGGCCTCGCGCTCGGTCACGGCCTTTTCAGTGACGTCGACCATGTTGGCCCGCCCCTGGGAATCAAGATGTGTCAGCACTGCTCTGCTCCTGTGAAGGGAACAGCCAGTGTAAACCCGTGGGTCAGGTTTGAGCAGAGGGTTTGACCGCGAAGAGGCCGGGCGGCGAACCGCCCGGCGGCAAGGGTTACAGATGCGACTCGGCGTACTCGGCCAGCACCGAGCGTGGCACGCCCTGCAGGGTGATGTGCACGCCGTGGGGGAAGTCCTTGAAACGCTCGGTCAGGTAGGTCAGGCCCGAGCTGGTCGCGGACAGGTAGGGGGTGTCGATCTGCGCCAGGTTGCCCAGGCAGACCACCTTGGAACCGGAGCCGGCACGGGTAATGATGGTTTTCATCTGATGCGGCGTCAGGTTCTGGCACTCGTCGATCAGGATCAGGCTTTGCTGGAAGCTGCGGCCACGGATGTAGTTCAGCGACTTGAACTGCAACGGCACGCGTTCGAGGATGTACTCGACGCTGCCATGGGTACTTTCGTCATCCATGTGCAAGGCTTCGAGGTTGTCGGTGATAGCGCCCAGCCACGGCTCCATTTTCTCCGCTTCGGTACCCGGCAGGAAGCCGATCTCCTGGTCCAGCCCCTGCACGCTGCGGGTGGCGATGATGCGCCGGTAGCGCTTGCTGACCATGGTCTGCTCGATGGCCGCAGCCAGGGCCAGGATGGTCTTGCCGGAGCCTGCGGCGCCGGTCAGGTTGACCAGGTGGATGTCCGGGTCGAGCAAGGCGAACAGCGCCAGGCTTTGGTGGATGTCGCGTGGTTTCAGGCCCCAGGCTTCCTGGTGCAGCAGCGGTTCCTGGTGCAAGTCGAGCAGCAGCAGTTCGTCGTTGCGGATGCCCTTGATCCAGCCGACGAAGCCCTGCTCATCGATGATGAACTCGTTGATATGCACGGCTGGCAAGTTGTCGATCATCTGCACCCGATGCCAGGTACGGCCACGCTCCTGGCGGGTATCGACCTTGCTGACGCGGTCCCAGAACGAGCCGGTGACCGAGTGGTAACCCTTGGACAGCAAAGACACGTCATCGACCAACTGGTCGGTGCTGTAGTCCTCGGCCGCAATGCCACAGGCGCGCGCCTTCAGGCGCATGTTGATGTCTTTGGTGACCAGCACCACGTCCAACTCGGTGCGCCGGCTGCGTACGTCGAGCAGGGTGTTGATGATGATGTTGTCGTTGAGGTTTTCCGGCAGCAACTTGCTGGGCTCGTTGCGCGGGCTCATCAGGATCGACAGGAAGCCCTTGGGCCCGCTTTTGTTGCGCTGGATCGGCACGCCCTGCTCGACATCGCTGGGCGAAGCGTCACCAAGGGTCTGGTCGATCAGGCGGATGGCCTGCCGACATTCGGCGGCGATGGTCTGTTTACCGGTCTTGAGCTTGTCGAGTTCCTCCAGCACCGTCATCGGAATGGCGACATGGTGCTCCTCGAAGTTCAGTAATGCGTTGGGGTCGTGAATCAGGACGTTGGTATCGAGCACATAGAGGATTGGCTTGCTGGAGGAAGGGTTGCGTCCTTGGTCATCCATACTCGGTCACCTTATGTCGAAGCCATACGGCGCGGTCTGTTGCGCCGCAAAGTGACTGCCGCTGTTCCCGTATCCGCGTTGTTACGGGCGGGAAGCGAACCTGGCAAGGTGGGCCTGGATGACGCCACCTGTGCTGCAGGAATCGGCTGTCTGGTTTCTTCATACCGCAAAAACCATGACCAAAAAAAGCATTTTTACGTGTTTTTGAACTTTATTTTTCTGATTGACGAAGCCCTCTTGGCGGCAGGGCCAGAGGGGTCTACGCTCAGAAGTCATACCCTCTATTCGCTATATCCATATTCTCGGCAACTCTCCCAGCCAATCCCGCTCTGGGCGGTATTGCGCAGCACCCATTCCACCGCCGGCTGCGCCTTGGGCAGGCTGTCATGGAACTGGATCACGCCCTTGCGCCACAGCAGCATCAGGGTCAGTACACGCTGCGCCGACGCCTCTGCGCTCAGTGCGCCGTCATCCTGGGCATCGATATCCCATAACGATACCCGCAGCTGTTGGCTGGCCATGAACGCCTCGCCGTCGGCCCGGCGCTGGCCATAAGGCGGGCGGAACAGCGGCACATACTGTTCCGGCAAGTCGGCCTGCACCCGCGCCTGGCTGCGCCGCAGCGAATCCTGCCAGTCGGTCCACTGCGCATGGGAGCGGTACTCCCAACCCTGGATGCCCACGCACTGGCCGCCATAGAGCCGGCGCAAGGCGTTCGCAGCCCCGCCATCCCGGCGTTGCTGCAGACGGTTGCCGAGCACGAAGAACGTGCCTTCGAGCTTCTGCCGGCGCAAGTAATCGGTGAGTAAATCGGTACTGCCACTCTCAGGCCCGGGCCCGCCGACGAAGGTCAGCAGGAACATACGGTCGTTCAATTCGTCGCCATTGCGCTCGCGCGAAGACAACCGCTCGATTTCGCTACTGGTCTGCGGCAACAACGCCGCCTTGCGCAGCTGCTCGTCCAGATAGCGCACATGAAACTGATGGCTTGGCTCGACCCAACCGGTATAGAACGTGCCGACATCAGCAGCGAACGTGGCTGCCTGCGTGCGCAACTCCGCCATCGACGTAACCGGGTAGCAGAACGACGCGTCCTGCTCGCAACTGCGCTGCGCCTGTTGATAACCTGCCGACAACCGCTGCCACATACGTGCCCGCACCTGGCGCACCTTCTGCAGGTTGATCTGCCGCAGCCCCAGCCTCGCCGCCAGCGCCGAGTCATCCAGCAACTCGCTTTCGTGTAGCACCTGGGCGAACGAAAGAATTTCCGCCCGCGAGGCCACGTCGAACAGCGCCGGGCTGTTCAGTTGCTCGGGCCACAGGCTGCGGTCCAGGCTGACCTGGGGTGAAGGGGCGGCTTGCACGGCCAGGCTCAGCAGAGCGGCCAGCAAGGCAAAGGCAGTGCGCACGGTCGAAGGCTCCGCAACGGCAAAACGCGAACTATAGCGCCTGCATCGGCCATGGTCTGTGACTATCGTCGCCATAGTTTGGACTTGCACCGCCCAGCCCGTAGAATCCTCGGCCAACGATGCCAGGAGCCGACCCGATGCTGACGGTGATTTCCCCCGCCAAGACCCTCGACTACGACACCCCGCCGGTAACCGAGCGTTTCACCCTGCCCCAGTACCTGGATGACTCCCAGGCGCTGATCCAGCAGCTGCGCGATCTGTCGCCAGCGCAGATCAGCGAACTGATGCACCTGTCCGACAAGCTCGCGGGCCTGAATGCCGCTCGTTTCGGCAGCTGGACCCCAGACTTCACCCCCGCCAATGCCAAACAGGCGCTGCTGGCGTTCAAGGGTGACGTGTACACCGGCCTCGACGCCGAAAGCCTGGCTGAAGACGACTTCAGTTACGCACAAGACCACCTGCGCATGCTTTCTGGCCTGTACGGCCTGCTGCGCCCGCTGGACCTGATGCAGCCCTACCGCCTGGAAATGGGCACCAAGCTGGCCAACGCACGCGGCAAGGACCTGTACGCCTTCTGGGGCACACGCATCAGCGAATGGCTGAACGAGGCCCTGGCCGAACAGGGTGATGACGTGCTGCTGAACCTGGCCAGCAATGAGTACTTCAGCGCGGTGAAACGCAGCGCGCTGAAGGCCCGGGTGATCAATGTCGATTTCAAGGACCTGAAGAACGGCCAGTACAAGATCATCAGCTTCTACGCCAAGAAAGCCCGCGGCATGATGAGCCGCTTCGTCATCCAGCAGCGCATCAGCGACCCAGAGCAGCTCAAGCAGTTCGATGTGCAGGGCTATTACTACAGTGCCGAGCAGTCCAAGCCGGACCATCTGGTGTTCCTGCGCGATCACCCTGCCGATTAAGCCTGCAAAGCCCTCTTCGCGGGCGTGTCCGCGAAGGGGCCATCAGCCAAGCCCCATCCCCTCCGCCCTGCAACAGGGCACGATGCAAATCGCCATCACGCCATAAATCAGGCGCCAACAAATCGACACGCCTATCTTTATCGCCAAACGCCATAAGACCGTTCATACCTTTTTTGACGAATTTTGAAAAATATTTTCCGATACTGGCATAAAAACATCTCGTAACAGTTACACCCTTGATACACGGGGGTGAAACACCCGCGTGCTATCAAATTGAAACTGCCTACAACTGAATAAATATTTAGAAATCTTTCATCCGAGCGAAACCGGCTCAGGAACTTCTGCTAGGAGCAATCGCTCATAGTGCCGTAACGATTTTCCTGCCTGTGGGCTGTGAGAGATGACTTACAGATGACAATGGCAGGTATCCACTACCGTGCCCTTACAACTTCGACAGGTACTACGGGAACACCCCAAGACCGTGTCCATGCTGGAGATACGCGCCCCTTAAAAATCGTCCTAGTGGTTGATTTCAAAGGATTTATCCACTTGAAAAAACAAGCACAGCAACGCGCCAAGTAGCGCATTGCAATAAAGACGGCTGCATTTCAGGGCACGTTTTTTAATTGATGGCTTTTTACTGCCAACTTTGAGCGCATAACTTTTTGCGCTCCGGATTTATTTTGCCTGCGCTCGGCGAAGTGTGCATTCGCCATGGATCCGTGCGCCCGAAAACTGTTGTTAATCAACCCAGCCCGGCACTCTGCGGAGGCGCCGGCGTGATAAACACATGAGGTGATAGCGATGCGTATCAGCATCTTTGGTTTGGGTTATGTGGGTGCAGTCTGTGCAGGCTGCCTGACGGCGCGTGGCCATGAAGTGATCGGTGTGGACGTGTCCAGCACCAAGATCGACCTGATCAACCAGGGCAAGTCGCCCATCGTCGAACCTGGCCTGGAAGCACTGCTGCAACAGGGCATCGCCAATGGCCGCCTGCGTGGCACCACCGACTTCGCCGAAGCCATCCGTGCCAGCGATGTGTCGATGATCTGCGTGGGTACGCCCAGCAAGAAAAACGGCGACCTGGGCCTTGAGTACATCGAATCGGTGTGCCGTGAAATCGGCTACGTGCTGCGTGACACCACCCGCCGTCACACCATCGTGGTGCGCAGCACCGTGCTGCCGGGCACCGTCAAGAATGTGGTCATCCCGATCCTCGAAGACTGCTCGGGCAAAAAGGCCGGCGTCGACTTCGGTGTCGCGGTCAACCCGGAATTCCTGCGTGAAAGCACCGCCATCAAGGACTACGACCAGCCACCGATGACGGTTATCGGCGAACTGGACAGCGCCAGCGGCGACATCCTCCAGGCCCTGTACGAAGAGCTTGACGCCCCGGTCATCCGCAAGCCGATCGAGGTGGCCGAGATGATCAAGTACACCTGCAACGTGTGGCACGCCACCAAGGTCACCTTCGCCAACGAAATCGGCAACATTGCCAAGGCGGTAGGCGTTGATGGCCGTGAAGTGATGGACGTGGTCTGCCAGGACACGGTGCTGAACCTGTCCCAGTACTACATGCGCCCAGGTTTCGCCTTCGGCGGCTCGTGCCTGCCCAAGGACGTGCGTGCCCTCACCTACCGTGCTGCCAGTCTCGATGTGCGCGCACCGCTGCTCGACTCGCTGATGCGCAGCAACGAATCGCAGGTGCAGAACGCTTTCGAGCTGATCGAAGCCCACGACAAGCGCAAGGTCGCCCTGCTGGGCCTGAGCTTCAAAGCCGGCACCGACGACCTGCGCGAAAGCCCACTGGTCGAGCTGGCCGAGCGCCTGATCGGCAAGGGCTACCAGTTGGACATCTACGACGAGAACGTCCAGTACGCCCGCGTCCACGGCGCCAACAAGGACTACATCGAATCGAAGATCCCGCATGTGTCGTCGCTGCTCAATGCCAACTTCCAGCAGGTGATCGACAACGCCGACATCATCGTCCTCGGCAACCGTGACGAGCAGTTCCGCGCGCTGGCCCAGCAAGCGCCAGCTGGCAAGCAAGTAATCGACTTGGTCGGTTTCATGAGCAAACCAACCTGCACCACCAGCCGTACCGAAGGCATCTGCTGGTAAGTGCCTGACCGGGCAGCGCAAGCCCTCCCCACTTGCGCTGCCCACCCTCCCCCGAATTCTCGACGGATGCTGAACATGCAAAGGCTCCAGACCGTGCTGTTGCAGTGCGCCGGGTGGCTGCTCTACATGAGCCTGCTCATGCTGATCGCCCTGGCCCTGCCAGCCGATATCTTCGACTCGCAATCGAAGCACTTCATCTTCCTGGTCGGCGCAGTCGGCATCTGGCGCTATTCCATGGGCGCCACCCATTTCATCCGCGGCATGATCTTCCTCTACGGCGTGTACCCGTACCTGCGCCGCAAGGTGCAGAAAATGGGCACTGCTGCCGACCCGTCGCACGTTTACCTGATGGTGACCAGCTTCCGCATCGAAGCGCTGACCACCGCCCAGGTGTACAGCTCGGTGATCCGCGAGGCGATCAACTGCGGCTTCCCCACCACCGTGGTCTGCTCGCTGGTGGAAATGTCCGATGAGCTGCTGGTGAAAAGCCTGTGGGCCAAATACAACCCACCAGCCCATGTGAAGCTGGACATCGTGCGCATCGCCGGCACCGGCAAGCGCGATGGCCTGGCCTACGGCTTCCGCGCCATCTCACGCATGCTGCCGGACGAGAACGCCGTGGTGGCGGTGATCGACGGGGACACCGTGCTGGCCGATGGCGTGGTACGCAAGACCGTACCGTGGTTCAAGCTGTTCCCCAACGTCGGTGGCCTGACCACCAACGAATTCTGCGAGGTGCGCGGCGGCTACATCATGAGCGAGTGGCACAAGCTGCGCTTCGCCCAGCGCCACATCAACATGTGCTCGATGGCACTGAGCAAGCGCGTGCTGACCATGACCGGCCGCATGTCGATGTTCCGCGCCAGCGTGGTGACCAACCCCGAATTCATCGCCGATGTTGAAAGCGACTCGCTGATGCACTGGCGCCTGGGCCGCTTCAAGTTCCTCACCGGTGACGACAAGTCCAGCTGGTTCAGCCTGATGCGCCTGGGCTACGACACGTTCTACGTGCCGGACGCGGCCATCAACACGGTCGAGCACCCGCCGGAAAAAAGCTTCTTCAAAGCCAGCCGCAAGCTGATGTACCGCTGGTACGGCAACAACCTGCGGCAGAACTCCCGCGCACTGGGCCTGGGCCTGGGCCGCCTGGGGTTGTTCACCAGCATCGTGCTGTTCGACCAGCGTGTGTCGATGTGGACCAGCCTGCTGGGCCTGACCGTGGCGGTGATCGCCAGCCTCAAGTTCGGCCTGGCCTTCCTGCTGGTGTACCTGCTGTGGATCGGCATTACCCGCCTGATCCTCACCATCATGCTGCTGTGCTCCGGCCACAACGTAGGCCCGGCCTACCCGCTGATTCTCTATTACAACCAGATCATCGGCGCGCTGATGAAGATCTACGTGTTCTTCCGCCTCGACAAACAGTCGTGGACGCGTCAGCCCACTGCCCTCAAGCGTGACCTCGCCAGCTTTCAACAATGGTTCAACACCTGGTCCTCGCGGACCATGACCTTCTCGGCTGCCAGCATCTTCGTTGCTGTGCTGTTCATGGTCGTGTGAGCCCAACCCGGATCGGATCTAACAGGAACAAACCACCATGAATACCGCCGTGAACGTCAATGTCGTGCATGAGTCCGAAGCCCAGCGCCAACACGCCCGGGTACGCATTCCCGCCAAGCTGCGCTTCCTGGACGCCCAGCGCCAGACCCACGAAGTGAAGGTCGACGACCTTTCCGCCGGTGGCCTGAGCTTCCACACCAAGCAGCAGCTGACGGTAGGCGATGTACTGCGCGGGCGCCTGCAGTTCGTGGTCGACAACCTGGGCCTGTCGATCGACATCGAGTTCCAGGTGCGCTCGTACAACCCGGACAATGGCCGTACCGGCGCGCAGTTCCAGAACCTTGAACCACGCGACATCGCCACGCTGCGGCACATCATCACCAGCCACCTGTCCGGTGAGCTGATCAGCATCGGCGACGTGCTCAGTACCCTGCAGCGCGACAACTTCACCAAGGCGCGCAAGCAGAAGGACGGAGGTTCGGGCCTGAGCGCCTTCGGCCGGCTCAAGGCCGTTACCGTCACCCTCGGCGTGTTCGTGGTCGGCGTTGCAGCTTTTGGCTTCGTCGCCAAGTCGCTGTACGGCATGTACTTCGTCAGCCATGCCGAAGCGGGTGTGGTCGCGGTACCGACCACCACCGTCACCATGCCGCGCGACGGCACTGTGAGCAGCCTGGTCGAAAGTGGCGGGCAGATCGCCAAGGGCGCGCCACTGGCCAGCTTCACCACCAGCATGCTGGACATGCTCAAGGGCAACCTTGAAGACGCACAGCTGGAGCCGGCGAAGATCGAGGAGCTGTTCGGCAAGCAGCTGTCCGGCACCCTCACCAGCCCCTGCGATTGCGTGGTCGCCCGCCAGTTGGTGGACGATGGCCAGTACGCAGCCAAAGGCCAGGCGATCTTCCAGCTGATCCCGCGCACCACCACGCCGATGGTCGAGGCCCGCTTCAGCTACCGCCAGTTCGACGAGGTCAAGCCGGGTACCCGGGTCAACTTCCAGGTCGCCGGCGAAGACGAAGTGCGCACCGGCCAGATCGTCAGCAGCACCAGCCTCAACAGCGAAGACCTGTCCTCCGACATCCGCGTGCAGATCAAGCCTGACACTGGAATGCCCGCCGAACTGGCCGGCCGCCCGGCTTCGGTCAACAGCGACCGTGGCCCGTCTATGAACTGGCTGATCGACAAAGCAGTGGCCCGTGGGCTGTAAGAGGAACTTGCGATGACTAGCATGCCGCCGTTGCGAGGGCTTTGCCCTCGATCGCGACACAAGGCCGCTCCTACAGGGTCCGAGTCGTTCTCCCATCTGTCGCCTGGCACTCAACCTGTAGGAGCGGCCTTGCGTCGCGATCGAGCGCGCAGCGCTCGCCCATTCGCATGGTGCACACTCGCCCTGGCCATTACCCTGGCCGGCTGTGCCGGCCTGCCTGACCAGCGCCTGGCCAACGAAGCCATGAAGCGCGGCGACACGGCTTTGGCCGAGCGCAACTACAAGGCCCTGGCCGACCTGGGCTACAGCGAAGCACAAGTAGGCCTGGCAGACATCAAGGTGGCCACGCGCGACCCATCGCAAATCAAGGAAGCCGAGGCCACCTACCGCGCAGCGGCGGCCACTTCGCCCCGTGCCCAGGCGCGCCTTGGCCGCCTGCTGGTGGCCAAGCCCGACAGCACCCAGGCCGAACGCGAAGAAGCCGAAACCCTGCTCAAGCAGGCTGCGAAGCAGGGCGAAAGCAATACCCTGATTCCGCTGGCAATGCTCTACCTCAGCTACCCGCAGAGCTTCCCCAAGGTCAATGCGCAGCAGCAGATCGACCAATGGCGCGCCGCCGGCAACCCGGAAGCGGGCCTGGCCCAAGTGCTGCTGTACCGCACCCAGGGCACCTACGACCAGCACCTGGGCGACGTGGAGAAGATCTGCAAGGCCGCCCTGAACAGCACCGACATCTGCTACGTCGAACTGGCCACCGTGTACCAGAAGCGTGGCCAGGCCGACCAGCAAGCCGCCCTGCTCGCCCAGTTGAAGTCCGCCTACGCCCGTGGCGCGGTGCCGGCCACTCGGGTCGACAGTGTTGCCCGGGTGCTGGCCGACCGCAGCCTTGGCCAGACCGACGAGAAAACCGCCAAGGACCTGCTTGAGCAGGTGGCCCCCGCCAACCCGGCATCCTGGGTCAGCCTGGCGCAACTGCTGTACGACTTCCCCGAACTGGGCGATACCGACCAGCTAATGGCTTACATCGACAAGGGCCGCGAGGCCGAACAACCACGCGCCGAACTGTTGCTGGGCCGCCTGTACTACGAAGGCAAAACCCTGCCAGCCGACGCGAAAAAAGCCGAGCAGCACCTGCAAGCCGCCGCCGACGCTGGCGAAATCAGCGCCCATTACTACCTGGGCCAGCTGTACCGCCGTGGCTACCTGGGCAATGTCGAGCCGCAGAAAGCCGTCGATCACCTGCTGGCCGCCGCCCGTGGTGGGCAGAACAGCGCCGACTATGCCCTGGCCCAGCTGTTCAGCGAAGGCCACGGCATCCGCCCGCAACCGGGCAACGCCTGGGTGTTCGCCCAGCTGTCGCAGGCCAACCCGACGCCGCAATCGAGCGAACTGCTGCAGCAACTCGACCAGCAACTCACGCCTGACCAGCGCAGCCAGGCCCAGCAACTGTTGGGCCAGGAAAAGCGCGCACGCGGCAGCATGGCGCAGGGCGCGAACAGCACCCTGGCCCTCGAAGCCCTGCAAGACGACGAAAAAGAAGTAGACGGTGAGGACTCGCTATGACGCTCAATCCCTTCGTGAAAGCCGGCATCGGCCTGAGCTTCGCCCTGCTGTGGTCCTGCCCGACCCTGGCGGAAATGACCGCTGAAAAGAATTTTGGCCTGGACGTGAAAATCACCGGCCAGTCGGAAGACGACCGCGACCTGGGCACCCGCCCTGGCGGAGACGTCAACGGCCTGGGCCTGGACCTGCGCCCTTGGGTGTACGGCGAGCGCGGTAACTGGAGTGCCTATGCCATGGGCCAGGCCGTCGCCGCCACCGACACCATCGAAACCGACACCCTGCGCCAGAACGACGACGGCACCAGCACCGAAACCGGCGACGATAGCCGCCAGCCGGACAAAAGCTACCTGGCCATGCGCGAGTTCTGGGTCGGCTACAGCGGCCTCACCGCCTACCCCGGCGAGCAACTGCGCTTCGGCCGCCAGCGCCTGCGCAGCGACGATGGCATGTGGCGCGACACCAACATCGAAGCATTGAACTGGACCTTCGACACCACCCTGCTCAAGGCCGACCTGGGCGTGGCCCAGCGCTTCAGCGAGTACCGCACTGACCTCACCGAACTGGCCCCGGAAGACAAGGACCGCACCCACATCTACGGCAACGTCGCCACGCAGTGGACGCCTGGCCATTGGGTTGGCGTGCGGGCACACCATACGCACGACAGCGGCAGCCTGAAAAACCCCGGCGAAACCGTCGACGCGCTGGACAAGACCCGCACTGGCGACTTGACCTGGCTGGGCCTGGAAGCCAACAGCGACGCCTACAACTGGCGCAATGACCACACCGTCAACTACTGGGGTAGCGTCACCTGGCTGACCGGTGACCGCGACACCCTCAGCAGCCAGGCCGTCGGCAACGATCAGGTTGCCACCGGCAAGCAGAGCGGCGACGTCAATGCATGGGCCACCGACCTTGGCATTCGCCTGCGCCTGGACCCGCAATGGCAGGTCGGTGCGGCCTACGCCCGTGGCAGCGGCGGTGGTGGCGACGACGGCTCGAACAACTTCGAGCAGACCGGCCTTGAGAGCAACCGCTCCAACTTCACCGGCACCCGCTCGCGCGTGCACCGCTTCGGCGAAGCTTTCCGTGGCGAGCTGGGCAACTTGCAGGCAGCCACCCTGTTCGCCTCCTGGCAGCTGCGCGACGACTACGACGCCAGCCTGATTTACCACAAATTCTGGCGGGTCGACGGTAACCAGAACATCGGCTCCAGCGGCATCAACGCGGTGGTCAACGACAACGGCGTGAACCGCCCGCTGGTCGACGGCGAAAAAGACCTTGGCCAGGAAATGGACGTGGTCGTGACCAAGTACTTCAAGCAAGGCCTGCTGCCGGCATCGATGAGCCAGGCCATCGACGAGCCGTCCGCTCTGGTGCGCCTGCGTGCCGGTGTATTCAAGCCGGGCGATGCCTACGGCAAGGAAGCGGACTCGTACATGCACCGCGCCTTCGTCGATGTGATCTGGCGCTTCTGAGGCCGGTAGGGGACTGACCGTTATGAACCTTCACCCGCACTTACGTCACAGCCTGTTGGCCAGCGCCTTGCTGCTGGCCAGCGGCCTGGCCGCTGCCGCAGAACCCCAGGTGATCGCCAAGGAGCTGCAGCAGGCCAAGACCTACACAGTGGCCAGCGCACCGATCGAACCGCTGCAGATGGACCCGCCAAAGCTGCCCGACTTGACCGGTTTCACCGCCGAGGCGGTGCAGAAGAAGATCGACCGTAGCCACAAAGGCAAGGTCAGCCTGCGCCGCATGTTCCAGGAGGACACCCTCAAGGAGTTCGTCGGCGGCGACAACAAGGCAGCCGAGTGGGTGCAGCGCCAGCACGGCATTCCGCAGGCGATCTTCGTCGATGACGGCCATGTCGACCTGGTCGAGCTGAGCAAGAAGGTGCCCAAACAGTACCTCAGCGAAGTCGAGCCCGGTGTGTACCTGGCGCGCCTGCCGATCGTGGTCGGGCAAAAGGGCATCCTCGAGATCGACGGCAAGGTCAAGCAGCTGCGCCTGTCCCAGGAGGGCGGTTCGTTCCTGGTCAACGACGGCAAACTGTTCGTCACCGACACCCAGGTGACCGGCTGGCGGGAAAAGGACAATGGCCCGGCCACCTTCCGCTCGCCCAAGGAATTCCGCCCGTTCCTGCTGTCGTGGGGCGGCACCGAGACCTACATCGTCAACACCAGGATGGCCAGCTTCGGCTACGCCAAGTCCAAGTCGTATGGCGTGAGCATTTCGCAGTACACGCCGAACATGGCCAAGCGCATGGGCCGCCCGGAACCCACCGGCTGGATCATCGGCTCGGAATTCAGCGACATGTGGTACGGCTTCTATTGCTACGAAACCCAGGATTTCGTGGTCAAGGACAGCACCTACCGCGACAACATCGTCTACGGCATCGACCCGCACGACCGCTCGCACCGCCTGATCATCGCCGGCAACACGGTGTACGGCACCAAGAAGAAGCACGGCATCATCGTTTCGCGTGAGGTCAACGACAGCTGGATCATCAACAACAAGAGCTACGACAACAAGCTCTCGGGCGTAGTGATCGACCGTAACAGCGTCAACAACCTGGTGGCCTACAACGAGATTTACCGCAACCACACCGACGGCATCACCCTGTACGAAAGTGGCGACAACCTGATCTGGGGCAACAAGCTGATCAACAACCGCCGCCACGGCATCCGCGTGCGCAACAGCGTGAACATCCGTCTGTACGAAAACGTCGCCATGGCCAACGGCCTGGTCGGCGTGTACGGCCACATCAAGGACCTGTCCGACACCGACCGCGATATTGCCCTCGACCCGTTCGACACCAAGGTGTCGCTGATCGTGGTGGGTGGCGAGCTGGCGGCCAACGGCTCCGGCCCGCTGTCGATCGACTCGCCGCTGTCGGTCGAACTGTACAAGGTGTCCATGCTCGCCCCACGCAAGGCCAGCGGCATCAGCCTCAATGGCGTGCTGGGCGAGCGCCAGGACGAAATCCTCGACCTGCTGGTACGCCAGCAGAAGGCTGTGCTGATCGACCCGGTCGAACGCCAGACCGAAATGATCGATTAAGGAAGCCCAGACCATGACTCCACACCTGATGAAACTGCTGGGCCTGTCCGCCGCCCTTCTGGCGATCAGCCAGGGCGTGCGCGCCGAAGACGTCAAGGCCCCGACCTTCAGCGCCGAGCCCTGCTGCCAGCTGTGCCCCGAAGCGCACGATGCCAGCCGCTACACCACCCGCTACCAGCAGAACTTCACCACGCTGGTGCAGGCCAAGGGTGACTGGCTGTTCCGTACCCGCGAAGACCTGCGCACCGAGTTCACCACCACCCCGGCCGGCTACAAGCGCCTGCAACAAGTGCACGACGCGTTCAAGAAGCGTGGCGTGGAACTGGTGGTGGTGTACCAGCCAACCCGTGGCCTGGTGAACCGCAACATGCTTAACCCGGCCGAGAAAGCCGCCTTCGACTACCCAAAGGCCCTGGGCAACTACCAGGCCATGCTCAAGCGCTTCGCCAGCATGGGCTACAACGTGCCCGACCTGTCGCCGCTGACCAACGAGCAACTGGCCGCCGCCGACCAGGGCAAGGACTTCTACTTCCGTGGCGACCAGCACTGGACGCCCTATGGCGCCGAGCGCGCGGCAAAAATCGTGGCCGACACCGTGCACAAGATGCCGGCCTTCGAAGGCATACCGCGCAAGGAATTCGAGACCAAGAAGTCCGGGCGCATGGGCAAGACCGGCACGCTGCATAACGTAGCCGGCCAGCTGTGCGGCACCAGCTACGCGGTGCAGTACATGGACCAGTTCGCCACCGAGCCGAAAGGTTCGAGCGGCGGCGACGACCTGTTCGGTGACGGCGGCAACGCGCAGATCACCCTGGTCGGCACCAGCCACAGTGGCAAGAACTACAACTTCTCGGGCTTCCTCGAGCAATACATCGGCGCCGACGTGCTCAACGTTGCCTTCCCTGGCGGTGGCCTGGAGGGCTCGATGATCCAGTACCTGGGCAGCGAGGAATTCCAGAAGCACCCGCCGAAGATCCTGGTGTGGGAGTTCTCCCCGCTGTACCGCCTGGACCAGGAAACCATCTGGCGGCAAATCCTTGGCCTGCTCGATGACGGCTGCGACGACCGCCCTGCCCTGATGAGCGCCAGCACCACCCTCAAGCCCGGCAAGAACGAGCTGATGGTCAACGGCAAGGGCGGCGTGATCAAAGACTTGATCAACCGCAACCTGCAGATGGACGTGAAGTTCGAAGACCCGTCGGTGAAGGTGTTGCAAGCCACCCTCTGGTACCTCAACGGCCGCCACGAGGACATCAAGCTGGAAAAACCGGAAACCTCCGACACCGACGGCCGCTTCGTCTTCCAAATGCGTGAAGACGAAGACTGGGCCAGCCAGGGCCTGCTGGCGTTCGAGGTACAGGGGCCGGAAAGCGGCACCCAGAAGGTCGAGGCCAAGCTCTGCAAACGCAACAACTTCGCCGTGCCTGCGCAGACCGCGCAGGCCGGCCAGTGAGGCGATCCATGACCCTATTGAAGCGAATTTCCAGCCCCGCCCTGCTCGCTTTGGCCCTGTTTGGCGGTGCCGCGCACGCTGCGCTGGTACCCCCGCAGGGTTACTACGAGGGGATCGAAAAGCTCAAGACCGGCGACGGCAATTTCCGCTGCGAAGCGGCGCCCAAGCCGTACACCGGCGCGTTGCAGTTTCGCAGCAAATACGAAGGCTCTGACAAGGCGCGGGCAACGCTCAATGTTGCCTCGGAAAAGGCCTTCCGCAAGTCGACCGAAGACATCACCACGCTTGAGAAAGGCGTAAGCAAGATGGTTGGCCAGTACATGCGCGATGGCCGCCCGGCGCAGCTCGATTGCACCTTGGCCTGGCTGGGCACTTGGGCGCGCGCCGACGCATTGCTGTCCACCGACTACAACCACACCGGCAAGTCGATGCGCAAATGGGCACTGGGCAGCATGAGCGGCTCGTGGCTGCGCCTGAAGTTCTCCCACTCGCAGCCGCTGGCCGCGCACCAGGCTGAAGCCGAAGTCATCGAAAAATGGTTCGCCCGCCTGGCTGAACAGACCGTGCGCGACTGGAGCGACCTGCCGCTGGAGAAGATCAACAACCACAGCTACTGGGCGGCCTGGTCGGTCATGGCGACCGCTGTCGCCACCGACCGTCGCGACCTGTTCGACTGGGCCGTGAAGGAATACAAGGTGGGCGCCAACCAGGTGGATGACCAGGGCTTTCTGCCCAACGAAATCAAGCGCAAGCAGCGCGCACTGGCCTACCACAACTATGCCCTGCCGCCACTGGCGATGATTGCCAGCTTTGCCCAGGCCAATGGCGTGGACCTGCGCAAAGAGAACAACTTCGCCCTGCAGCGTCTGGGTGAAGGCGTACTGGCCGGTGCCCGCGACCCGAGCCAGTTCAAGGCCCGCACCGGCGAGAAGCAGGACATGAAGGACCTCAAGGTCGACAGCAAGTATGCCTGGCTCGAACCCTGGTGCGAACTGTACCACTGCGTCGGCGACACCCTGCAGCGCAAGCACGGCATGCAGCCGTTCAACAGCTTCCGGCTGGGCGGCGACCTGACCCGGGTCTACGACCCGAACGCAGAGAGCAAGAAATAGATGTCGCCTGGGTTAGGGCCGCTTTGCGGCCCATCAGGAATGAAGTGACAACGGTTTCCTCCAGCTTTTTGCTGGGGGGTTTGGGGGGCGCTTTGCCCTGGATGCTGTGAACAAATTAGGAGAACCGGGATGGTCTTCTCGTCCAACGTGTTCCTGTTCCTGTTCTTGCCGATCTTCCTCGGCCTGTACTACCTGAGCGGGCAACGTTATCGCAACCTGCTGCTGCTGATCGCCAGCTACATCTTCTATGCCTGGTGGCGGGTGGACTTCCTGGCCCTGTTCGCCGGGGTCACCCTGTGGAATTACTGGATCGGCCTCAAAGTGGGTGCCGCCGGTGTGCGCACCAAGCCCGCCCAGCGCTGGCTGCTGCTTGGCGTGGGTGTCGACCTGGCGATTCTCGGCTACTTCAAGTACGCCAACTTCGGCGTCGACAGCCTCAACGCGATCATGGCCTCGTTCGGCCTTGAGCCGTTCATCCTCACCCACGTGCTGCTGCCGATCGGTATCTCGTTCTACATCTTCGAGTCGATCAGTTACATCATCGACGTCTACCGTGGCGACACCCCGGCTACTCGCAACCTGATCGACTTCGCCGCGTTCGTGGCCATCTTCCCGCACCTGATCGCAGGCCCCGTGCTGCGCTTCAAGGACCTGGTCGAGCAATTCAACAACCGCACCCACACCCTGGACAAGTTTTCCGAAGGCTGCACCCGCTTCATGCAGGGCTTCATCAAGAAAGTGTTCATCGCCGACACCCTGGCCGTGGTCGCCGACCACTGCTTCGCCCTGCAAAACCCGACCACGGGCGATGCCTGGTTGGGCGCGCTGGCGTACACCGCACAGCTGTACTTCGACTTCAGCGGCTACAGCGACATGGCCATCGGCCTGGGCCTGATGATGGGCTTCCGCTTCATGGAGAACTTCAAGCAGCCATACATCAGCCAATCGATCACCGAGTTCTGGCGGCGCTGGCACATCAGCCTGTCGACCTGGCTGCGCGACTACCTGTACATCACCCTGGGCGGTAACCGCAAAGGCACCTTCAACACCTACCGCAACCTGTTCCTGACCATGCTGCTGGGCGGCCTGTGGCACGGTGCCAACTTCACTTACATCATCTGGGGCGCCTGGCACGGCATGTGGCTGGCCATCGAACGCGCGCTGGGCATCGACACCAACCCGCAGCGCTTCAACCCGGTCAAATGGGCCTTCACCTTCCTGCTGGTGGTGGTCGGCTGGGTGATCTTCCGCGCCGAGAACCTGCACGTGGCCGGCCGCATGTACGGCGCCATGTTCAGCTTCGGCGACTGGCAGCTGTCGGAACTCAACAGTGCCCAGCTGACCGGCCTGCAGGTGGCGACCCTGGTCATCGCCTACCTCACCCTGGCGTTCTTCGGCCTACGCGACTTCTACCGCAATGCCAAACCGACGCCCAAGGCAACCCCGGTGCAGGTGAACAGCGATGGCTCGATCGGCCTGGACTGGACCCGGGTGATGACCCGCGCCCTGATTCTGCTGCTGTTCGTCGCCTCGATCCTCAAGCTTTCGGCGCAGAGCTACTCGCCGTTCCTGTACTTCCAGTTCTGAGGCCGATGACATGAACCGCACATTACGCATCACTTATTCCCTGTCGTTTCTTGGCTTGCTCGTGGGCATGGGCGTGTGGTCCACCGGTGGTCTGCAAAGCTTTCAGCGCACCGAGCAGATGACACTGCTCAACGGCAAGCTGGCCAAGGCCGCCGAGACCCACTACGACGACGAGTTCCCGATCAAGCGCCTGGGCACGAACCTTTGGGCGGCCATGGACTTCAAGCTGTTCAACGAGGGCCGCCCCGGTGTGGTGCTGGGCCGCGACCAGTGGTTGTTCAGCGACGAAGAGTTCAAGCCCACCGCCGGTGCCGAACAACTGATGCAGGAAAACCTGGCGCTGATCCGTGGCGTGCGCGACACCTTGCAGCAGCACGGTAGCCAGCTGGTGCTGGCGATCATCCCGGCCAAGGCGCGCCTCTATTCGGAATACCTGGGCAAAGAGCAACCGGCCAGCCTGCACGATGACCTGTACAACCAGTTCCACGCCCAGGTACGCCAGGCCAACGTGTTCGCCCCAGACCTGCAAGCGGCCATGGAACAAGCCAAGGCTCGCGGCCAGGTATTCCTGCGCACCGACACCCACTGGACACCAATGGGCGCCGAAGTCGCCGCCCAGACGCTGGCCGAGGCGGTAAGCCGGCAGAACCTGCTCAACGGTGACCCGCAAACCTTCGTCACCGAAGCTGGCAGCACCGCGCCCTACAAAGGCGACCTGACCAACTTCCTGCCACTGGACCCTTTGTTCAGCAACCTGTTGCCGGCCCCGGACAACCTGCAGCAGCGCACCACCCGCCCGGTCGATGCCGAGGGTGACGCGGGGGACGCACTGTTCGCCGATAAGCAGATTCCGGTTGCGCTGGTGGGTACCAGCTACAGCGCCAACCCGCACTGGAACTTCCTTGGTGCCCTGCAGCAGGCCCTGAACAGCGACGTCGCCAACTACGCAGAAGACGGCCATGGCCCGCTGCTGCCAATGCTCAAGTACCTGCAAAGCGATGCCTTTAAAAACACCGCACCGCAAGTGGTGGTGTGGGAATTCCCCGAGCGTTATCTGCCCATGAAAAACGACCTCAGCAGTTTCGATCCGCAGTGGATCGCGCAGCTGAAGAACACCCGTAAAACCGAAGAAAACCTGGCCTTGTCGTCCAACCAGACGCGCCACTGATCGATAGAGAGGAAACGCACATGACTACCAAGACTTCCATTGCCAAAGCCCTCACCCTCGCGGCCGGCCTGTCCCTTGCTTCCATGCAGGCCTTCGCCGGCGCGGATGCCGCGCTGTATGGCCCGAGCGCGCCGAAAGGCTCGACCTTCGTGCGCCTGTACAACGCGGCCAGCGCACCGGCCGCCGCCTCGGTCGGCAACACCCAGATCAAGCAGGTTGGCGCCCAGGCCAGCAGCGACTTCAGCTTCCTGCCAGGCGGCGACTACACAGCCCAGGTCGGCGGCAAGAGCGTGCCGGTCAAGCTGGCCTCGGACAAGTACTACACCCTGGTCAACAGCAGCAGCGGCAACCCGCAGTTGATCGAAGAACCACCGTTCAAGAACAAGCAGAAAGCCCTGGTGCGCGTGCAGAACCTGAGCGACCAGCAGCTGACCCTGAAAACCGCCGACGGCAAGACCGAAGTGGTCAAGCCGGTGGCCGCAAACGGCCGGGGCGAACGCGAAATCAACCCGGTCAAGGTCAACCTGGCGCTGTACCAAGGTGACAAGAAAGTGGGTGACGTGAAACCCGTCGCCCTGGAGCGCGGCGAAGCCGCCGTGCTGTATGTAACGGGTTCCGGCAACACCTTGTCGCCGGTGTGGGTAACTCGCCCCGTGGCTAGCAACTGATCCCCCTGCCTTTAACGACTATTGGAGAAACATGATGATCCCGGTAATTCTTTCTGGTGGTAGCGGTTCGCGTCTGTGGCCTCTGTCGCGCAAGCAGTTCCCAAAACAGTTCCTGGCCCTGACCGGCGAACACACCCTGTTCCAGCAAACCATCGAGCGCCTGGCGTTCGAAGGCATGGACACACCGATCGTGGTCTGCAACAAGGACCACAAGTTCATCGTCCAGGAACAGCTGGCTGCGCTGAAGCTGGAAACCCAAGGCATCCTGATGGAGCCGTTCGGCCGTAACACCGCGCCGGCCGTGGCCATGGCCGCCATGAAACTGGTCAACGAAGGCCGCGACGAGCTGATGCTGGTACTGCCAGCCGACCACGTGATCGACGACCAGAAGGCCCTGCAGCGCGCCCTGGCCCTGGCCACCATCGCCGCCGAGCGTGGCGAGATGGTGCTGTTCGGCGTACCGGCGACCAAGCCGGAAACCGGCTACGGCTACATCCGCTCCAGCCAGGATGCCCTGCTGCCCGAAGGCGTGGCACGCGTGGCCCAGTTTGTCGAGAAACCCGATGAGAAACGCGCCGCCGAGTTCGTCCAGGCCGGTGGCTACTTCTGGAACAGCGGCATGTTCCTGTTCCGCGCCAGCCGCTTCCTCGAAGAGCTGAAAAAGCACGACGGCGACATCTACGACACCTGCGTGCTGGCGCTGGAGCGCAGCGAGGAAGCCGGCGATGTGCTGAGCATCGACGAAGCCACCTTCGCCTGCTGCCCGGACAACTCCATCGACTACGCGGTGATGGAAAAAACCCAGCGCGCCTGCGTAGTGCCGATGTCGGCCGGCTGGAGCGACGTGGGCTGCTGGTCATCGCTGTGGGAAGTGCACGAGAAGGACGACAACGGCAACGTCACCAAGGGCGACGTGGTGGTGCAGGACAGCCGCAATTGCATGATCCACGGCAACGGCAAGCTGGTGTCGGTGATCGGCCTGGAAAACATCGTGGTGGTCGAAACCAAGGACGCCATGATGATTGCCCACAAGGACAAGGTCCAGGGCGTCAAGCAGATGGTCAAGACCCTCGACGAACAGGGTCGCACTGAAACCCAGAACCACCTGGAAGTGTATCGCCCGTGGGGCTCGTACGACTCGGTGGACATGGGTGGCCGCTTCCAGGTCAAGCACATCACCGTCAAGCCGGGTGCCAGCCTGTCGCTGCAGATGCACCACCACCGCGCCGAGCACTGGATCGTGGTGTCCGGCACCGCCGAGGTCACCTGCGACGAGAACGTGTTCCTGCTGACCGAAAACCAGTCGACCTACATCCCGATCGCATCGGTGCACCGCCTGCGCAACCCAGGCAAGATCCCGCTGGAGATCATCGAAGTGCAGTCCGGCAGTTATTTGGGCGAGGATGACATCGAGCGCTTCGAGGATGTGTATGGCCGGACATCGACGCCGGTGGAGCGAGGTGTTTCGGTCAAGACGATTGCGCAGTAAGTAAACCCCTGGGGCCGCTTTGCGGCCCTTTCTCGACACGAGGGCGAAGCCCTCGCGCTTTTGAGCCCTCCCCCATTTCAGGCTACGATGGTCAGACCCCGCGCAACCAAGGTCTTCAAGCCCAATGATCATCGGTGCCTTCCTCATCCTCACCTGGCTGGTGCTGCTGTTGCGCTACCCGGCCAAGGCCTTGCCGATTTCGCTGGCCGCCGTGTGTGGCCTGGGCCTGGTAGCCCTGTTCGTTGCCTGGCAGGAAAACCGCGAAGCCTCGCAATTGGCCCGCCTGGACCTGCGCCTGAGCTACGCTCCCGAGCAGTGCCCTGCCGACCGCGCCCTGCAGGTACGCATGAAAAACGGCAACAAGGCCCCGCTCACCGAACTTCGTTGGCGGGTAGCGGCGTATGCGCCGGGCGATACCGTGAACCTGGCCGAGAATACCTACAACGCCCCTCGTTACCGTGGACCGGGTGAGTTGCAGCCGGGAGCCGAGTGGAAAGATTGCCTGCCGGTGCCGCCGCTGCGCTCCGGGTACCGGCCACAGACCCTGGAATTTCGTGCCGAGCACCTGCAAGGTACATTCGCCAATTAATCGAAGGCCTCTCCCATGCCCACTGTCCTGATCACAGGTTGTTCCAGCGGCATCGGCCGCGCCTTGGCCGACGCTTTTCGCGATGCCGGCCACCACGTCTGGGCCACTGCCCGCAAGCCTGAAGATGTCGAGCAACTGAGCGCCGCCGGCTACACCGCCCGGCAGTTGGATGTGAACGACGGCGAGGCGCTGGTCCGCCTGGCCGACGAACTGGAAAGCCTCGACATCCTGATCAACAACGCCGGCTACGGCGCCATGGGCCCGTTGCTCGATGGCGGCGTGGATGCCCTGCGCCAGCAGTTCGAAACCAACGTCTTCGCCGTAGTCGGCGTTACCCGTGCGCTGTTCCCGCTGCTACGCCGCTCACGGGGCCTGGTGGTGAACATCGGCAGCGTCTCCGGTGTGCTGGTCACGCCATTCGCCGGTGCCTACTGCGCCTCGAAAGCCGCCGTGCATGCGCTGAGCGATGCCTTGCGCCTGGAGCTGGCGCCGTTCGGTGTGCAGGTAATGGAAGTGCAGCCTGGGGCAATTGCCACGCAGTTCGCCAGCCATGCCCAGCGCCAGGCCGAGCAGGTGCTGGCGGCGGATTCACCGTGGTGGCCGCTGCGCGAGCATGTGCAGGCACGGGCGCGGGCTTCGCAGGACAGGCCGACTTCGGCGGCGGTGTTTGCCCGGGGGGTGTTGGCGGCAGTCGGCAAGTCGCCGGTACCGGGGGTGGTGCGGTTGGGCAATGGCAGTACCGCGCTGCCGCTGATGGCCCGGTTGCTGCCACGGCGGTTGCTGGACTGGGCGTTACGCAAGCGCTTTGGGCTGCTGCGGCCGCTCTGAGTTTTCGGATGCCCTGGGGCTGCTTTGCAGCCCATCGCGACACAAGGCCGCTCCTACAGGCAGTCGCGGTCTCCTGTAGGAGCGGCCTTGTGTCGCGATGGGCCGCACAGCGGCCCCGCTTTCTAGGCTTTGTTCGCTGGCTGCTCATCAAACGCCTGCCAGCCACCGCCCAAAGCCTTGTACAAACCCACCAAGGCCTGCGACACCGCCGCCGAGCTGTCGATCCACTGCTTCTCGCTGGCCAGCAATGCCCCTTGCACTGTCAGCACATTGAGAAAGTCCACCGCCCCTTCCACATACTGGCGCTGGGCGGTTTCCAGGGCGATGCGGTTCTGCCGCACGGCCTCGGCCAAATGGTCGCGGCGCAACTGGCTGGCGTTGTACAGGCGTAGCACATCGTCAATTTCATGCCAGGCCCCCAGCACCACCTTGCGGTAGTTCAGCGCGGCCTCTTGCTGCTGCGCCTCGCGCAGTTCCAGGGTGCCCTTGAGCCGGCCACCCTCGAAGATCGGCAGCGACAGCTGAGGCCCGAAAGCAAACCGACGCGAATCCCAGCCACCAAAATCAGACAGCTGCATGGCCTGGAAACCGACACTGCCCGACAGCCGGATGCTCGGGTAGAAATCTGCCTTGGCCACACCGATGCTGGCGGTGGCGGCATGCAGGCGGGCCTCGGC
Source organism: Pseudomonas sp. NBRC 111132 (assembly GCF_001320565.1). Lineage (NCBI taxonomy): Bacteria > Pseudomonadati > Pseudomonadota > Gammaproteobacteria > Pseudomonadales > Pseudomonadaceae > Pseudomonas > Pseudomonas sp. NBRC 111132. Next base: position 30,895 of record NZ_BCBI01000020.1, on the reverse strand, counting down.
CTGGCGGATGTCCGGGCGGCGCTCGGCCAGTTCGGACGGCAAGCCAATGGCAAACTTCTGCTGCGGCGCGGGCAGCTCGCCGCCCTGCAGCAATTCGGCCTGCAAACTGCGTGGCGGTTCGGCAGCGAGCAGGCTGAGGGCGTTGATCAGGTCATCACGGCGGGCTTCCAGGCTGGGCAGTCGCGACTCGATCGACGCGACCTGAGCGCTGGCCTGGGCCACATCCAGGCGCGTGGCAACGCCTTCGGCCTGGCGGTCTTCGGACAGCTTCAGGCTGTGCCGGGCAACCTTGAGGTTGTCCTGCGTCACATCCAGGGTGTGCTGCACCGCGCGCAGCTGGATGTAGTTGCCGGCGGTTTCCGACAGCAGGGCAAGCAGCACCCCACGGCGGTCGTTCTCAGCCACTTCGACGCTGGCATCGGCAGCCTCGACCTGGCGTCGTACGCGGCCCCAAAGGTCCAACTCCCAACCTGCCACCAGGTCGCCTTGCCAGAGGTTGTACGCCGCTTTACCCGCTTTGCCGGACGGGTCGCTGAGGCCTTCGGCGCTGTTACGCGCGCGGCTGTAGCCGGCGTTGGCGTCCACCGACGGCATTTCGTCGGCGGCCACGGTGCTGCGCAGGGCACGGCTTTGCAGCAACCGTGCGCTGGCCATCTGCAGGTCGAGGTTGCGTTCGGCGACGCGCTGGATCAAGGCGCTGAGCTGGGCATCGTGAAAGGATTCCCACCAGCGCAACTCCAGCGGTTCGGCCTGCGGCTGGCTGGCCGCTGCCTCACCCTGCAGCGGCGCCCACTGTTGCGGTACCTGGCTGTCGGGGCGCAGAAAGTCCGGGCCCATGGTGCAGCCGGCCATCAGTACGGCCAGCAATAAAGGGCTCAAGCGAAATGCCGATTTCATCGTGCACTTACCTCTTTGCCGTCCAGCTTGTCACCACGGGTGTCGATGGTCGCTTCCACCGACATGCCCACACGTAGGCGGCTGAGCAGCGGCTGCCCGTCATCGAAGACGATTTTCACCGGGATGCGCTGCACCACCTTGGTGAAGTTGCCGGTGGCGTTGTCCGGTTTCACGGCAGCGAAGGTGACGCCGGTGGCGGGAGCGATACTTTCTACATGGCCGTGCAGCTTTTCGCCGGAGAAGGTATCGACGCTGATGCTCACCGGCTGGCCCGGTTGCACGTGGGTCAGCTGGGTTTCCTGGAAATTGCCGACCACATAGGCCTGTTGCAACGGCACCACCGACAGCAGGCGGGCGCCTGGGTTGACGTAGGCGCCGACGCGCAGGGCACGCTCGCCGACCATACCGTCCACCGGTGCAGTGATGCGGGTGTAGGACAGGTCGAGCTGAGCCTTTTCCAGCCCCGCTTCGGCACGTTTGAGCTGGCCATCGGCGCTGGCCACCTGAGCGGTGAGAATGTCCACTTGCTTGCGCGCCGCCACCAGCGCCGCCTGGGCATTGGCCAGGCGAGCACGGGCCTGGTCGACACCGCTGCGCGCCTGTTGGGCGTTCTGCACGGTACCGGCGCCCTGCTCGGCCAGGCGGCTGTAACGGTTGACTTCATGGTCGGCGAACGCCGCTTCGGCCTGGGCCGCTTTGACAGCAGCCTCGGCCTGGGCAATAAGCGCCGCCTGGCGCTCCAGGGTGGCACGGGCATCGGCGCTTTGCGCCTGGGCTACCAGCAACTGCGCCTGCGCGGCATCCAGCGCGGCCTGGTAGTCACGGGCATCGATGGTCGCCAGCAACTGGCCTGCGGTGACCTGCTGGTTGTCTTCCACCAGCACGTCCTTGATGAAACCGGCGACTTTGGGCGCGACCACGGTGTAGTCGGCGATCACATAGGCGTCATTGGTGCTCTGGCGGTGGTCACTGCCCAACATCCAGGGGCCGACGATGCCAGCCAGGACGGCCACGGCCAGCACCGAGCCGATGAACAGGGTTTTGCGGTTGTTGGTCATTTCAGCGGTTCTCGAATTCATCCAGGGTTCAGGCCACCGCACGCGGCGGATAGACCCGGGTAGGCACGAAAGGAATCAGGCAGATCAAGGCCACGGCAATGCAGGCCATGACGAGGTACAGGTCGGCCGAGGTCAGGACCAACGCCTGGTCGTGGATGCGCTTGGCCAGGCCTGCAGCGCTGTCGTCGACCAGCGGGGCGTTGCCCAGGCTGTCCACCAGGTGGTTGGAATGGAAGTGCCGGCGCAGGGTGCCAAGGGCGTCCAGCAGGCCACCGGCAATCACGGCGGCCAAGCCCTTCACGGTGTTGAACCAGCTGGAGGCGAACGGGCCTTCCTGCGGAGTCATGCCATTGGTGGACAGCATCAGCAACGGCAGCACGGCCATCGGCTGGCCGAACACCTGCAGCAGGTAGAACGGGTAGAAGTCGCCACGGATCCATTCACTGGTCAGCAGGCTGCTGCCGACACAGGACACCGCCAGCATCGCCAGGCCGATACCCAGCACCCAGCGGCAGTCCACTGCACGGATGTTGCACAGTGCCGCCGTCAGCGGCAGGGCGATCAGTTGAGGCATGGCCACCAGCATCATCAGCGGGCTGGTCTGCGCCGGGCGGTAGCCTTGGATCTGCGCCAGGTAGGCCGAAGGAATGCTGCCCACGCCCGAGAGCACGATCAGCACACCGGCCAGTGTCACCAGCGCGAAACTCAGGTTGCGCCGCTGCAACATGCGCAACTGGAAGAACGGCAGCGGTTCGGACCACTCGTTGAACATGAACAGCACCAGCAACACCAAGCCACCGCCCAGCAGCCAGCAGATCAGCGGCGAATCGAACCAGCCCCAGCGGTCGCCCAGCGACAGGCCCAGTACGATGCAACTGATGGCGGGGAGGCCGAGCAGCACGCCACGCCAGTCGAACTGCTTGAAACGTTCCAGGCGCAGCGGGTCCTGCGGCAGGCCCCAGCCGACGCAGACGATGGCCAGCAGCGAGGGCAGAATGATCTGCCAGAACGCCCATTGCCAACCGACATACTCGGTCCACAGCCCCGCCAACGGCGTGCCAAGGTTGGGGCCGAAGGTGGCAGTCAGGGCATAGCAGGCCAGGCCGTAGACCTTGATGCCCGGTGGCAGGAAGCGCAGGGCCACACTCATCAGCATCGGTGGCAAGGCCCCCGAAGCAAAGCCCTGCAGCACGCGCAGCAGCATCAGGCTGTGCAGGTTGGGGGCGAACGGTTGCAGCAAGCCGAGCACGGCGAACAGGCCGATGGCGCTCATGGTGAAGCGCCGCAGCGAGAAGGTGGTGGCCAGCCACGGCGCAAAGGCCATGGCAGAGACCGAGGCGGCGCTGTACACCGCCAGCAGCCAGGCACCTTCGTCAGCACCGATGCCCATGGCACCGCGGATATCGGCGAGGGAAATCTTGGTAACCGACTCGTTTAGGCCTGCGCACAGCACGGCCAGCAACACACCGAACAGCCCCACTACCACCTGCAGGCCAAACGCCGTCTGCGCAGGCGCGGCCGGCGCGGGGGCGGCGGCCAGCGCCGCAGGGGGCGCGGTCAGGGAACTCATGGGAATACATCTCCAGCAACAATTTCAGGGCTGGAGCAAGTTTAAGAAGGTCGAATGCTGACGAAAACTGACTTGTTGGCAGTTTTATATTGCGTCAGACGCAATCGATACAATCATCACGGGTCAATGCGGCCACAGGCTTTCAACGTCTGGCGCAACCAACGGTGCGCAGGGTCGTTGTCGAAACGCGGGTGCCATGCCTGCTTCACATTGACCTTCTCCAACGGCACCGGGATCTCGAACGAGCGCAATGGCAGTTTCAGCCGCTGCACACTGTTGAGGATGTTGGCGGGTATCGGCAAGATCAAGTCCGAATCCGGCAGCGAGAACATCGCCGAGTGGAAGCTGGTGGTGATCAGCGCCACCCGCCGCTCCACTTTGTGGTTGGCCAACGCCACATCGATCGGCCCATTGGCCCGGCCGCGCCGCGATACGCTGATCTGCGGGTAGGCGGCAAAACGCTCAGGGGTGATGGGGGCGTCGAATATCGGGTGCCCCACACGTGCCAGGCCCACGAAGTAGGTGCTGAACAGGCTCTGCACCTTGATTTCCGGGCCGAGTTCAACGGCCGAGCTGATGATCAGGTCGATATGCCCGTTGCGCAGCACCGCATCATCGTCACCGCTGCCCTCCGGGACGAACCGCAACACGGTACGCGGCGCCTGGGCCAGCATCATGCTCAGCAATTGGGCGCCGTACAGGGCGATGAACAGGTCATTGGTGCGTATGTTGAAGGCACGGTCCAGGTTCACCAGGTCTACATCGTCGCGGCTGCGGAACACCTGCCCGGCTTGCTCCACCAGCCCATGCACCTGTTCGCGCAGGGCCAATGCGCGCGGCGTCGGCACCAGGCCACGACCGGCACGCACCAGGATCGGGTCGCCCATGGCTTCGCGAATGCGCCCCAGTGTCCGGCTCATGGCCGCCGGGCTCAGGTTCATTCGCTGAGCTGCGCCGACCACGCTGCCCTCGTCGAGCAGGACATCGAGGGCGACGAGCAGGTTCATGTCCGGGAGTTGCATGGCCGTTTTCCGTTACAGCTGTGGGAATGGCGATGGTAACAGGTTGCTCGATTGCACCAGACGCAATGCGCTCGTGCGTTGTGGGGCATTTATTCACTGACCGTGTTCGGCCTTAAATAGAGCATTGGCAGGATCGGCCTCTTCGCGGGCGTGCCCGCGAAAGGGCCGATCCTGCAGATACACCCGCCAGCCATTGCCAAGGATCCTACATGCCCAGCTCCGTCCTGATCGCCATCGACGCCTCCCCGGCTTCCAGTGCCCTGCTGGCCCTCGCCCGCCGCTACTGCCGCCCTGGCGAGCACGAATTGCACGTGCTGCTGGCCATCGACTCCACCTTCGCCGTGCATGAACAACCAGCGCCCTACACCACCGAAGAGCTGGAGGAATACCCCGCCGCCTGCGAGGAACAGCAGCATGCCGACCACGCCGTGACCGAGGCCGTGCGCGAACTGCAGCAAGCCGGCTTTGCCAGCCGGGGTTGCATGGTGGCTGGGCAGCCGGTCGATGTGATCGTGACTAAGGCGCACGAACTCAATTGCGAGCTGATCATCATGGGCCACCGTCACCTGTCGCGGCTGGGACGGTTGCTCGACCCTTCCATCAGCGCGAAGGTGATTGACCAGGTGAAGGTGCCAGTGTTGGTGGGGGCGGCGGGGTAGAAATCACAGAAGATTGGACGCTTGGCTCTGAGCTTCATTTGGGCATGCAGGTGCTCGCCATGATTTTTACAGCGCCTTTGAGATCGAGCGCCGCGCGGGCGGCGCTCGATGTTCCTGACTACAAATCTCTCAAGGCGAACTCGGCTTCACCACCACCGTACAAGTCGTCCCCGCCGCCAGCAAAAACCCTTCCGGCACTTCATCGATGTGAATACGCACCGGCACCCGCTGCGCCAGCCGCACCCAGTTGAACGTAGGGTTCACATCGGCAATCAGCTCGCGGCTTTGCGGGTTGTCGCGGTCGTAGATGCCACGGGCGATGCTCTCCACATGCCCCTTGATGCGCTCGCCGCTCATCATCTGCAGCTCGGCCTGGTCACCCACCTTCACGTGCGGCAGCTTGGTCTCCTCGAAGAAGCCGTACACCCAGAACGAGTTCTCATCGACCACCGCCATCACCGCCTCACCGGTACGCGCATAGTCGCCCTTGTGGATGTTCAGGTTGGTCACATAGCCATCCACCGTGGCCACGATGTGCGTGCGCTTGAGGTTCAGTTCGGCTGCGGCCAGTTCAGCAAGGGCTTGCTGGTAATCGGCTTGGGCAGCGTTGGCAATGTTGCTGGCATCGTCGCGGTTTTCCTTGGAGATCACCAGGTTGTCCATGTCGGCCCGGCGCTTGGCGTTGACCTTGCGCATTTCCCAGGTGGCCTTGCGCGAGGCGACCAGCGCCTTGGCCTGGTCGACCGCCAACTGGTAGTGCTCGGGGTCGATCTGGATCAGCAGGTCGCCCTTCTTCACCCGCTGGTTGTCCTTGACCGGTACGTCCACCACGTAGCCGGGCACGTCGGCGGCGACGTTGATGATGTCGGCACGCACGCGGCCGTCGCGGGTCCATGGTGTGGTCATGTAGTGCAACCACAACTGGCGACCGATGGCCACGGCAGCGACCAGCACCAGCAGGGTGGCGATCAGGCTGAAGAACTTTTTCATCGAAGGTTTCTCACCAGTAGACAGTAAGCGCCATGGCGCCGAACAGGCAGACGAACAGGCTCAGGCGCAGCAGCGCCGGGTGCCAGAAGAAACGGTAGCCATCATGGCTGGCGATGAACCGGTCCAGGCCCCAGGCCAGGCCCAGGGCGAACAGGAACATCAAGGTCATGGTGGGCATGTACACGCCATGGAAGGCGATTTCACGGGGCATGGTGCAATCCTTTCGCCGGTGCCAGTGGCGACTGTGGGTCCAGCAGGGAAGAACGGATGAAGTGCAGGTAGCTTTGCGCACGGCGCAGCACCGAGGTGTCGAAGTGCCGGGCGAACGGCTCGTCGGTGGCCTGCACGCGGGCGATGGCATGGTCCACGGCCACCAATGCACGCTCGTGGTTGCTGGCGCTTGGCTGCAGGAACAACCGCGCCAGGGCACGGCCCATGACGCGAATCGCCTGGCGCCACGGCTGCGACTCGGCGTAGGCCGGGTGCACCGGCGCACGGGCCTGCTCCTTGCGCAACTCGATCACGGCGTGGCCGATTTCCAGCACGGTGAACATCCAGCCCATCAACTGGCTCTGCACCTGCGGCTTGCCCGCCGCCAGGCCATAGGCCTGGTGCAACAGGTCGCGGGTGCGGCTTTCGAACGCCGTGCCGATGCCGCGCAGGCGACCACTGATGGCGAACAGCACCTGCTCGCGCAGCTCCTGTTCCAGCCGGTTCCACAACCAGCGGCTGTTGGGCGGCAGGATGATCGCCCCGGCGGCGGCACAGACGAACATGCCGATCACCATGCCGATGTAGTCGTTGATGAAGGTGTAGGGGTCATACACGGTGAGGTTGTTCGGCACCGAGCCAATCGCGAAAAACACCAGCAAGCCGATGCCGTAGCCGGCATAGGCCGGGCGCGACGACAGAAACGCGCCCAACACGAACACGGGTGCCAGCACCATGCACAGCAGCGGGAAACCGTCGATCCAGGGGAACACGAAGAACGTTTCGAAGAACCCGACAAAAGCACCGATGGCCGTGCCGCAGGCCATCTGGAACGACATGCGCTTGGGGTTCGGCGACGCCGCCGAAAGGCCCACGGTGACGGTGGCGATCAGGGTCATCATGGCGCCGCTGGGCCAGTCACTGAGTAGCCAGTAGCTACCCAGCAGCAACAGCACCGCCGAGGCACGCACACCGGCGGCCAGCGACACCAGCCAGCTGGTCTGCGCCACGTAGGGCTCGTCCCACTGCTCGCGCTGGTGCGTGTGCGCGGCCAGCGAGGCATGGGTTTCGGCGTAGCTGAACATCTCGTCGACGAAGCGATACAGCAGTTCGAACGCAGTGTGAAAGTCGAGCAAGTCGGATTCACTGGGGTCGGTCGCCAGGTATTCGGCCCGCAAGCCGCGCACCTGGGCCTGCAGGCCTTCCTTGTAGGCGGCCAGCTCCAGGGTCAGGCGCAGCGCATCGGCGTCGGTCAACGCCCGCCCCACGTAGGGCTGCAGCAGCTCCACCAAGGTATTCAGGCCCGGCTCGATGGCACTGACGATCTGCAGTGGGCCACGGGCACGCAGCCGCTCCAGCAAGCGGTGCAGGGCGTTGAAGCGCGTGGTGATGGCCATGAACTCACTGTTCATCCGCACCAGCCGACCACTGCGCCGGCGCATGTGCGGGTCTTCGAAGGCGGTGACATTGCGCAAGCTTTCAAGGCCTACGGCCTCTGCCACGAAACGCACGTTGCTGCTCTCGAAACGGTCCTTTTGGCTATCGCCACGCAGGGCCTCGACCACCACCCCGGCGAACACGCCAAAGCGCTGGTACAGGGCGTTACGCATCGCGGCGCTGGCCGACTGCGGCAGGATTGCGGCACTGACGAAGGTCGACACCAGAATCCCCAGGGCAATCTCCAGCACCCGCCATACGGCTGCCATGAACGCCTGCTCAGGGTGCTGCAGCACCGGCAGGCCGATCATCGCGGCGGTGTAACCGGCCAGCACGAAGCCATAGGCGCGGAAGGTGCGGTAGCGCATGGCACCGGCCGAGCACAGGCCCACCCACAGCGCCAGGCTGGGCAGGAACAGCTCGGTGTTCTGCGGGAAGATGGCGATCAACGCCACCATCATCGCCGAGCCGGCCAGGGTGCCGAGCACCCGGTAGAAGCTTTTGGCGAACACATGCCCGCTTTGCGGCTGCATGACGATGAACACGGTGATCATGGCCGTGCGTGGTTGCGGCAGCTCAAGGCGCATGGCCAGCCACAACGTGATGAACGCGGCGGCCAGCACCTTGAAGATGTACACCCAGGTCACGCCGTCGGTGCGTGCCCAGGCAAAGAAGCCCCGGCGCCATTCCAGGCTTTGCAGCCAGCGCACGGGCAAACTGGAAGTGCTCATTCGGCGTTATCCGGCTTCTTGTCGAAAATGGCCAGGGTAGCCGGGGTTTTCGGCGCAGCCTGGCGTTCCTCCTTCGGCACATCCTGGCCGGCCTGCAGGCCGCCGCCCAGGGCGGTGACCAGCTCGGCATGGGCGACCAGGCGGGCGGCCTGCACCTGTTGCTGCACCTGCTGCTGGCGGAACAGCAATGTCTGCGCATTGAGCACGTTCAGGTAGTCGGTAAGGCCGCGCTGGAAGGCGACCATGGCGATGTCGTAGGTTTTCTGAGCTGCGGCGACGGACTCGGCCGCGAAGTGCGACTGCTCTTTCATCGACTCGCGGCGGATCAACTGGTCGGAAATGTTCTTCAGCGCACCAATCACGGTCTGGTTGTAGCGCGCCACCGCTACGTCATACCCCGCCGAGGCCACGCCCAGTTCCGAACGCAGGCGGCCACCGTCGAAGATCGGCAAGCTGATCGCCGGGCCGACGTTGTAGTTGAACTTGCGCCCGGTCAGGAACTCCAGCGGGCCACCACCGGTAGCCATGAAGCCCAGGCTGCCGACCAGGTCGACGTTGGGGAAGAAGCCGGCATGGGCAACATCGATGCCACGCGCTTGAGCGGCCACCTGCCAGCGGCTGGCGACCACATCGGGGCGCTGGCCGACCAGTTCGGCAGGCAGGTTCGAGGGCAGCTTCAGCGGCGCGGCCAGGGCCAGGGTCGGGCGCTGCAACTGTGCGCCCTCCCCCGGGCCTTTGCCAGCCAACGCCGCCAGCTGGTTGCGGGTCAGGGCAATTTCTTCGTCGAGGCTGTCGAGCTGACGGTGGGTTTCCGGCAGCGGCGCTTCGGCCTGACTGACTTCGAAGTGAGTGCCGATGCCGGCATCCAGGCGACGCTTGGCCAGCGCCAGGATCTGCTCCTGCTGCTCCAGTTCGGCCTTGACGATATCGCGCTGGGCAAAGTGCAGGCTCAGTTGGATGTAGGCGCGCACCACGTTGTTCTGCAGCTCCAGTTGCGCCTGGCGGGCTTCGGCCACGCTCATGTGCGCCTGGTCCACGGCCTGCTCACTGGCGTTGCGCTCGCGCCCCCACAGGTCGAGGGCGTAGCTGAAGCCAATGGCAGCGTTGTTGTCCCAGGTGTTGGCGCCCGACAGCGCGCCAGGGCCATAGAACTGGTCTTCAGGCCAGTTGTGGCGCTTGAGCGTGGCCTGGCCGTTGGCCTGGAGCTTTTCCGCCGACTCGACCACGCCAGCCATGGCCTTGGCTTCGCGCACCCGCGCCGCGGCCATGGCCAGGCTTGGGCTGCCGGCCACGGCCAGGGCAATCCAGCGGTCCAGCTGCGGGTCGCCATAGGCGTGCCACCACTGCTGATCAGGCCAATGGGCGTCGGTCGCGGCTTCGCGTATGGCCGCGTCGGTGGTCAAGGTATTGGCTTGCAGCGTCTTGCTTTGCGGGGCGATGCCCCAGGTTCCGATACAGCCACTCAAGGTGAGGGCAAGGGCACAGGCACTGAACGCATTGAGCGTTCTGATGATGCGACGCGGCACAGCTGCGATTTCCCGAGGAAGAGGTGAAGGGGCCGGGCAATTCTAGGGGGCGACAGCACTGGCGATAAGCGCAGATTCCTGCGAATCTTTGTTACCAAAACAGCGATAATCCGCCTTTGGTCGAAGGTAACTTTTCAGCTTTTTTGCGTTACTTCGTGACACAATTTTGTCCTCTACATCGAGAGTGACCCATGGACACCCTGCAAAACATGCGTGCTTTCAGTTGCGTAGCCCAGCTTGGCAGCTTTACCGCTGCTGCCGCGCAACTGGATACGACCACCGCGAACGTGTCGCGGGCGGTCTCCAACCTGGAAGCCCATCTGCAAACAAGGCTGCTCAACCGTACCACCCGCCGCATTGCGCTGACCGAGGCCGGCAAGCGTTACCTGATGCGTTGCGAACAGATTCTTACCTATGTGGAAGAAGCCGAAGCCGAAGCCAGCGATGCCCACGCCCGCCCGGCCGGGCAGTTGAAGGTGCACTCGATGACCGGGGTGGGCCAGCACTTCGTGGTCGATGCCATCGCCCGCTACCGCGAGTCGCACCCGGACGTCACCTTCGACCTGACCATGGCCAACCGCGTGCCCGACCTGCTCGACGAGGGTTATGACGTGTCCATCGTGCTGGCCACCGAACTGCCCGATTCGGGGTTCGTGTCACAGCGCCTTGGCATCACCTACAGCATCGTCTGCGCCTCGCCCGGCTACATCGCCCGCCACGGCACTGCGCACAAGCCCGCCGACCTGCTCAAGCATGCCTGCCTGCGCATGGTCAGCCCGGTGATCCCGCTGGAAAAGTGGCTGTTCGACGGACCGGAAGGCCAGGAGATGGTCAACATCACCAGCTCGCCGTTCATGGTCAACACCGCTGATGCCATGAAGACCGCGATCCGCAGCGGCATGGGCGTAGGCGTGCTGCCGATCTATTCGGCCATCGACGGCCTGCGTGACGGTAGCCTGGTGCGAGTGTTGCCCGAGTACCGCCTGCAGGAACTGAACCTGTACGCCATCTACCCATCGCGGCAGTACCTGGATGCCAAGATCAAGACCTGGGTCGAGTACCTGCGCAACTCGCTGCCAGAGATTCTCGCGGCCCATGAGGCGGACCTGAAAACCCATCAAGTGCTCATCGCCAACTAAAAAGCTGCTGCATGGCGGGGGTGGACAATGGTAGGTTGCTAACCAATGTCCACCCCCGCCTTGCAGAGAAGTTGCCCGATGAAAAAGACTGTCCTGGCCTTCAGCCGTATCACCCCGGCCATGGCCGAGCGCCTGCAGCAAGACTTCAACGTGATTCTGCCCAACCCCAAGCTCGGCGACATCAACGCCCAGTTCAACGAAGCCCTGCCCGAGGCCCACGGCCTGATCGGCGTTGGCCGCAAGCTGGGCCGTGCACAGCTTGAAGGCGCGGCCAAGCTGGAGGTGGTGTCCAGTGTTTCGGTCGGCTATGACAACTACGACTTGGACTACTTCAACGAACGCGGCATCGCCCTGACCAACACCCCCGACGTGCTCACCGAAAGCACCGCCGACCTGGGCTTCTCGCTGATCATGGGCTGTGCCCGCCGCACCGCCGAACTGGATGCCTGGACCAAGGCCGGCAACTGGCAGGCCACCGTAGGCCCGGCCCATTTCGGCAGCGATGTGCATGGCAAGACGCTGGGTATCGTCGGCATGGGCAACATCGGCGCTGCCATTGCCCGCCGTGGCCGGTTCGGTTTCAACATGTCGGTCATCTACGCTGGCAACAGCCGCAAGACCGCGCTGGAGCAAGAACTTGGGGCGCAGTTGCGCAGCCTGGAGCAGTTGCTGGCCGAAGCGGACTTCGTGGTCATTGTGGTGCCGTTGTCCGACGCCACCCGCAAGCTGATTGGCGCCCGCGAGCTGAAACTGATGAAGCCGAGTGCCTTCCTGATCAACATCGCTCGCGGGCCGGTGGTGGATGAAGCGGCGCTGATCGAAGCCCTGCAGAACGGTACCCTTCGTGGGGCTGGTCTGGATGTGTACGAGAAGGAGCCGCTGAGCGATTCGCCGCTGTTCAAGCTGCCCAATGCGCTGACCTTGCCGCACATTGGTTCGGCCACTGCCGAAACCCGTGAGGCCATGGCCAATCGGGCGATGGACAACCTGCGCGCGGCGCTGCTGGGCGAGCGGCCGCGGGACCTGGTGAACCCGCAGGTGTGGAAGGGCTGATAGCGCTCTATTGCCTACACCGGCCCTTTCGCGGGTAAACCCGCTCCCACAGGTCCAGAACGCTGTGGGAGCGGGTTTACCCGCGAAAGGGCCGGTGCAGGCAACGCATGTCCTATTTGGCCACCACAACACCGCCAGCCACCCGGACCCGAGGCTTGCGAAACACCAGCACATTCCCCGCCATCACCGCCACCAGCCCCAACAAGGCCGGTGCCGTCCACTGATACCCCTCGGCCACCGCCGACACATTCAACGCCACCAACGGAAACAGCACCGTGCAGTAGGCCGCGCGCTCTGGCCCCATGCGACCGACCAGGGTCAGGTAGGCGGTGAAACCGATCACCGAACCCGGAATTACCAGATACATCAGCGAACCGATGTAGCGGGTGTTCCACTCCATGTTGAAAGGAATGCCGCTGACCAGGCAATAAACCATCAGCATGGCCGCCCCGTAGACCATGCCCCAGGCATTGGTGGTCATGGGCTTGAGCCCGGCCTTCTGCTGCATGCTCGACAGCATGTTGCCCGCCGAGAAGCACAGCGTGCCGAGCAGCGCCAGGCCAAGGCCGTACAGGGTTTCACGGCTGGCCGCATGATGGGACAGCTCGGGCCAGAACAGCAGCCCCAGCCCAAGCAGGCCCAGGGCACCACCGCCCAGTACATTGGCGGCGATTTTCTGGCCGAAGAAGACCCGCGCATTAAGTGCGTTCCACAGGGTTGCAGTGGAGAACACCACGGCGATCAGACCACTGGCGATCCACTGGCTGGCAGTGAGAAAGCACATGAAATTGACGCAGAACAGGCAAAAGCCCTGTGCCAGGCAGATCAGGTGGCCACGGCGGTTCATCGGTTGCAAGCGCCGGGTGAGCAATAGGATGGCGAACAGGATCAGGCCGGCCAGGGCGAAGCGATAGACGATCGAGACCGGGATGGCGACCACGCCCAGCTGGAGCTTCAAGGCGATCCAGGTAGTGCCCCAGATCAGGACGGTGAGCAGGTAGAGTGACAGGTTCATGGCGGCAGTTCCTTGGGCCTTTCAGGATCGGTGCCCGGCGCTTCGCGGGTAAACCCGCTCCCACAGGGATCACCAGTGTTAGATAGATGGGCCTTTACCGGCTTGCACAAACTTGCGCTTTTCTTGCGCCAGTAGATGTCACGCTGTGCAGGGCGCAGTAGGATGACTGGCAAGAGGAACCCGCCATGACGCCACTCACCCAGTTGCAAGTGTTCAACGCCATGCATGCCTCGCCCCACGCCCGGCTGGAGCTGAGCGCGCACCTGGGCGACGGGCTGGCGGCGGCGTTGTGGAGCAACCGTGACGATGCTCGTGATTACCAGGCACCGACCCATCACACCCTGTCGTGCTACATCGCCGACGGCACCGGCACCTTCCGCCGCCAACGCCCGGCCGACAAGGGCGCACCCGGCAAGCTGTGCGTGATGCCGGCCGGGCAGGAATCGAACTGGGTGGTCAATGGCGCGATCCGGCTGGCACACCTGTATGTCAGCGAGGCGCAGTTCGCCCTGGGCTGCGTGCGCCTGCTCGACCGTGAGCCACGGGAGTTGCAACTGCAGGAGGCGACCTTTCTGGACGATCCACAGCAGGCGGCACGCTTTCGCCAACTCATCCAGCTGGACTGGGACGAGCCCGGCGAACGCCTGCTGGCCAGCAGCCTGGCACACGAAATCGTCGACCATGCGCTGCTCAACCAGGTCGGGCTGCGCCAAGGCCTGCGCCTGAAAGGCGGGCTGGCGCCGAACCTGCGCCGGCAGTTGGTCGAGTACATCGAAGCGCACCTGGACCAGCCGATTACCCTGGGTGAACTGGCCTTGCGCTGCAACTTGTCCGAATACCACTTCGCGCGCATGTTCCGCGCCAGTTTCGGGTTACCGCCGCATCAGTATTTGCTAGCCAGGCGGCTGCAACGGGCTTGTGAGCTGTTGCGACTGGGGGAAATGCCGCTGGGCGAAATTGCCCTGTTGTGCGGGTTTGCCAGCGCCAGCCATTTCAGTAACCGCTTCCGGCAGGCCCTTGGCGCAACGCCTGGGGAATATCGCTCGGCCATTCGCGGCTAAAGCCGCTCCCACAGAGTAACGCGATCCCTGTAGGAGCGGCTTTAGCCGCGAAGAGGCCGGCACAGGCTGTACTTAAAACTCAAAGGTACTCGACAAACTCACCTGCCGCGCATCTCCAATCGCCACAAAGTACTGGTTCACCGCCGAGCTGTAGTAAACCTTGTCGAACAGGTTCTTCACGTTGAGCTGCAGGCGCACGTTGTGTTCATCGAGCTTGGTCTCGTAGCTGGCGAATGCATCCGCCACGGTGTAGGACGGCAGGTCGAAGGTGTTGGTCGAGTTACCCGACCGCTCGCCCACGTAGCGCGCACCCGCACCTACCCTCAGCTTGTCGCCACCGAACAGGCTGCCGAAGTCGTACACAGCCGACAACGAACCACTGTGCTTGGCTACGTTCTGCAGGCGGTTGCCTTGCAGGTCCGGGTCCTTGGTAACCTTGGCATCCGTGTAGGCATAGCTGCCAATCAAGCTCCAGCGATCAGTCAGCTGGCCGGTCAGGTCAAGTTCCACGCCTCGTGAATTGACTTCACCCGCGTTGCTGTAGACCGTCTCGCTGGTGCTGGCGTCGAAGTTCGAAACCAGGACGTTGCGTTTGGTGATATCGAACAGCGCCAGGGTGCCCGTGATGCGGCCCGGCATATCGAGCTTGGCCCCCAGCTCCCACGACTTGCCCTCTTCCGGGGCTACCGACGAGTCGAGCACGATATTGCCGGTCAGTGGCGCAATGGTGGAGTTTGGCTTGAACGATTCGCTGTAGCTGCCATAGAACGACAGCTGGTCGTCGACCTTGTAGACAATGCCGGCGTGAGGCACCCAGGCCTGGCCACTGATGTCGGTATTGACGTGGAACGGGCGGCCGCGACCGGCGTACTGGTCGTACTGCTGGAAGCGCGCGCCGGCCACCAGGATCCAGTGCTCGTCCAGGTGCAAGGCGTCCTGCACGAACAGCGCATCGGTGCGCAGCTTGTCGGTCTGGTCGCTGTCACTGGCGCGCACCGTGCTGCCTTCCACTTCCTGACCGTAGACTGGGTCCACATAGCTGAACGTGGACTTGGCCGTCTGGCGAATCAGATCACCCCGGAAAATCTTGCGGTCTTCGTGGTCGATGCCGAACAGCAAGTCGTGCTGCATGCCGGCCACTTCCACGTTGCCTGCCAGGCTGACGGTCGCGAACTGGTCACGGCTCATGGCGTTGTGGGTGCCGTCGATGCTGCGTGTCAGCGTGCCTTTTGCTTCGTTGACGGCCGTCACCCGCACCTGGCTGGCATCGTAGGTTTCACGGTTGAAGCTGTAGCCGAAGTGCAGCTTCCAGTCATCGGCCAACTGATGGTCGACTTCCAGGCGATACAAGTCGGAGCGCCCTTCCATGTCGTTGAAGGGCTCGTCCAGACGACGCGTGGCGGGGATGTTCAGCGGGTGGCCGTTGTTGCCGAACGCGGTACCCCGATCGAACGGGTAGAGAAACTCGCGGTGCTCGTAAGCCACCACCACCTGGGTATCTTCGCCCAGCCAGGCCAGCGACGGCGCCACCAGCGATTCGCGGTGCACGCCGTAGTTACGCCAGTAGTCTTCGTCCTCGTGGTCGACGACCAAGCGGTAGGCGAAGTTGCTGTCGCCCAGCGCGCCAGTGCTGTCGAGCCCGCCGCCACTGCCGTTCTTGCCACTGCCGTAGGTCGAGCCACGCACGGTCAGGGCGTTGTACTGCTGCAGTTGCGGGCGCTTGCTGACCACGTTGATCACCCCACCCGGGTCCTGGATGCCGTACAGCAGCGAAGCCGGGCCCTTGAGCACTTCGACCCGCTCGGTGCTGGCGTTGAGGCTGCGGCCCTGCACGATGGGCATGCCATCGCGCATGATCGAGCCATCGCGGTTGTCGCCGAAACCACGCTTCATCACCGTGTCGGACGTGCCACCGAAGTTATTGCCCTGGGTAATGCCGCTGACATTGGCCAGGGCGTCATCGAGGTTACGCGGCGCCTGATCACGGATGACCTGCGCCGGTACCACGTTGATCGCCTGGGGGATGTCCTGGTTAGGGCCCTGCCCGCGCATGATCGAGGCGCTAGCCGGGGGCTGATAGCTGTAGTCATCCAGTTGCGAGGTCACCGTTGTGGCCTGCAGGTTGAGGGCACCGGAGGTGTCGGCGGCTTCGAGGGTGAAGGTGCGTGCATCGACGCGGCGCCAGGCCAGCCCGGAAGTACCCATCAGCTGTTGCAGGGCCTGTTCGGCGCTGTACCGGCCATTTAGCGCAGGCGCCTGCACGCCTGGTAGCTCAAGGGTGTAGACCACGCTCTGGCCGGTGGTACGACTGAAAGCGTTGAGTGCCTGGGCCAAGGGCTGGGCTGGCTGGGCGAAGGCGTAGGCCTGCTGTTGCTCGGCGGCGCAGGCCAGGGGGGCGACAGCGATGGCAGGCAGCGTAGCAAGGCCTAGCCAGAGAGGGACGCAACGCGGGGAGAACTTCATGGACGCTGACCTGTGAGAGGGATATTACTGCGAATGAATCGCACTTCCACTCATTACACGGATGCCACGTCCTGTTACCTCACCCGCTATCTGAAAAATATTTTCCTGTGCCGACCGCTTCGCCGACAACTACCGAATCAGGGTCAAACGCCCCAACACCGTCTGCCGCGAAAAGCCCATCACATTGCCCAACGAATCCAGCGCCAGCAACGGCTCGGCCACCGGGAAACTGCCGCTGACCTTGCGCTGCCCCAGTTCGCCATCCAGCAGCAGGATGCGCCCTGGGTAATAGCGCCCAAGGTCCTCGAGCACCTGCGCCAGCGGCACCTGGTAGTAGTTCAGCCAGCCTTCCCGCCAGGCCAGGCGGTTATCGCTGTCCACCGCCAACGTGTCGCCCGCGCGCCCTGCGCGATAGGCCACCTGCTGGTTGGCAGTCAGTTCACGCACCAAAGCGCCCGGAACAGGGCTAACCCCCACGCGCCCACTGCGCACCGTGACCAGTGCCCCCTCACCCTGCTCGCGCACCTCGAACTGGGTACCGAGGACTCGCACCTCGCCACCGGCAGCTTCGACCATGAACGGCTCGCCGGTATGGGTCACCTGGAAGAACGCTGCGCCATGCAGCAGCCGCACACGGCGCTCGCCCTGGGCGAAATCGACCGCAATGGCGCTACCTGCATCAAGCGTGATCTGCGACTGGTCAGCCAAGGTCACCTGGCGCACCTGCCCGTTACTGCTGTAGTCCGCTTGCAGGTCCTGCAACCAGTAACCCGGGTGCCAACCACCTGCAATACCTAGGGCCAGTACCATGCAGGCTGCCATCGCCAGTGCTGCCACCCGCCGCCACCGGCCACGGGGCGCTGGCCTGGCCATGGCATCGAGGTAGCGGTGCAGGGCTTGCTGTTCTTCGTCGGCCAACCGCTGCGCCGGGGCGGCACTTTTCTGCCACAGCGCCTGCGCCTGCCGGTAGGCTGCACGGTGCCCTGGGTCGGCCAACAACCAGCGCTTGAACGCCGCCCCTTCGGCTTGTGCGGGCTGCTCGTTGATGCGGCTGAGCCATTGCAGGGCGGCCTGGGATTGCGCCTCGGTGATGGGGGGCATGCTGCTCATCGACGGGCGCTCCCTGGCCGGCGTGGGGTGGGCGCGGGTTCGGCAATACTTGCCTTGCACGCTTCAAGGGCGCGCATCATATGCTTTTCCACAGCACTCTGGGACAGTTGCATGGCTTTGGCGATCTCGCCGTACTTGCAGCCGTGAATGCGGTTGAGCAAAAAGATCTGCCGGGTGCGCTCGGGCAAGGCACGCAAGGCGGCTTCGATTCGCTGCAAGTCGTGGTCGATCTCCACCGCCTGCTCCGGGGCATGGCCCATGGCCGCTTCATCCACCTGCAGAGCAACTTCGGCCACGCGTTCGCGGCTACCCTCGCTGCGCAGGTGGTCGATGGCCAGGTTACCGGCGCACCGCAGCAAGTAGGTGTCCAACGCTTCGACCTTGACCTCGGGCCGGCGCCAGAAGCGTAGAAAAAGCTCCTGGACCAGGTCCGAAGCGGTAGCTCGGCAGCCGACCCTGCGGCTGACCAGCGCCTCCATGCGCGCGCGCTGGGCCTGGAACACCTGGACGAAACGAGCACGCGCGCCTGCGCTGTCGGCGTCAGGCTCTATGCTATCGCTCTGCTCGCTCACAGCGTCACACGGCAAACACGGCAAGCAACGGGCCCAGCACCCCACTGGCGGCGGCCAGGCCCAACAGCAGGCGCGGCTGGTATGGCAGGCCAAACACCCACAGCGTCACCCCGGCCATCGTCACCGCCGTCCACTCCACCAGGCCATGAGCCCAGCCACGCAGGTGCACGCTGAGGGCCAACGACAGCATCAGCAGCAGCCAACCCACGACACGCAACAGGCGCAGCTGCCCTGGGCGCGGCTTGCGCCCAAGCAGGTCGCTAAAGTGCTTTTCCATGGCCAGGCAGAGGGCGACGAAGCCTGCGAATGCGATCAGTGCGTTACCCAGCATCAGCTCGCCTCCGCCGTTTCAGTGCTCGGCTTTTTTGCCGCACGCGCGGCGCGCTTGGCTACGGGCTTGGGGCTGCGCAGCATCTTGCTGGCCAGCCAGGCCAGGAACAGGCCAGTGCCCAGCGCAGTCAGGTCGAAGCCGGCCATGGCCCAGTCACCTTCCGGCAGTGAATGGTTCAAACCCCGATCGGTCGTCAGGCCATTGAGCAGCGGCAACAAGGTAAAGGCCAGCGCGCCCAACGCCAGTTGCTCGCCCCAGGCCCTGCGCCCACTGCGCAAAACGGCGTGCACCAGCGACAGCCCCCAGGCGATGAAGAATGCATTGACCTCCCAGTCCGACCTGCCTTCGACACCCATGGGCATCAGCCGGTTGGCCCAGAAAAAGCCCGCCACTGCCAGTAACAGGCCGCTCATGCTGGCAATATTGAGCACTTCGACCAGGCGTAGCTCGCCTGGCATGTGTGCGCTTTTGGCGTGCTTGAGCTGGCGCTTGCCCAACCACATCACCAGCCCGGTGCCGATCACCGCAGTACCGGCCACGCCAAAGAAGAAGTACAACCAGCGCAGCCAGGGCCCGGCGAAGTTACCCATGTGCAACCCGGCGAAACTGAACGCGGTCATCATTGCCCCGCTCTCCGGCTTGCCCTGGCTCAGCAGCGCACCACTGGCGCCATCGAAAGTCCAATTGGCGCTGCGCCGATAAGCCACGTGGTCGGCGGCCGATTGCGTGAAGGTGACGCGGGCATTGCTGTCGCCTGGGTTCTGCACCTGGATGTTGCCAATGCGCGCCCCCGGCTGCAGTGCCTGCACCTTGGCGTACAAACTCGGCAGCGCTACCAGAGGTGTAGCCACCTGGGCAGCCTTGGGCGCATCGTTACGGCCGAACAGGTCATTGAAGTATTTGTCGGTGTCATTGCCGTAACTGGCCATGATGCCTGCCGGCATCACCATGTACATGAACAGCACCAGGCTGCTGTAGCTGATCATCAGGTGAAACGGCAGCACCAATACGCCAATAGCATTGTGCCCATCCAGCCAGGAGCGCTGGCCCTTGCCAGGGCGGAAGGTGAAGAACTCCTTGAAGATCTTCTTGTGGGTGATGATGCCGGTGACCAGCCCCAACAGCATGATGAAAGCGCAGAACGTCGACAGCCAACGGCCAAACGGATGAGGCATCTGCAGCTGGAAATGGAAGCGGTAGAAGAACTCACCACCGCGGCTGTCGCGTGCCTCCACCGGCTGGCCGGTCTGGGTATCGAGGGTTTTGCTGACAAAGCCACGCGGCCCGCCATTGGGGTCGCGGTAGCCCACGCTCAGGGCCGCTTCACGCGCATTGGGCATACGGATGAACCAGGTACCCGAATGCCCGGCATTGTCCTGCAGGTAACGTTGCGCCACCCCCAGGCTGTTGACCGGGTCCAGGGCGTGGCTGCGCACTTCGGGCTGCGACCAGTGAGTGATTTCTTCCTTGAAATACGACAGCGTGCCGGTGAGGAAGATGGCGAACAACAGCCAGCCGAAGATCAAGCCGGTCCAGGTGTGCAGCCAGGCCATGGCCTGGCGGAAGCCTTCTTTCATGGGTTCTGCATCCAGTAGGCAACGCCGCTGATCATGCCCAGCAACAGGCTTGGCGCCAGCACGCCCAACCACGCACGCCAAGCGCTGCGGCAGGCAAAGCACCAGATGAACGCCAGCAGGTAGAAGACGAACGACAGCAGCAGGCCGGTGAGCGTGGCATCCACCTTTGGCATTGGTGCCAGCAAGGCAATGCAGACGCTCGCCAGGGACGCCAGCAAGTAGCCGCCCAGCAGCGCGGCGAGGCTGCGAGAGGTCACGGCCAGGCGATAGCTGAGCGGGAGGCCGGCGGTTTTGCGCGTCATGGCGAAGGTCCGGGCGTTTTCGGGGCTGCAATAATAATGATTTCAATTCTCATAAGCAAAGCCCCAAGACGAGTGACGATTGCCGAGTAGCGCGACCGTCCATATAATGCGAACAATTCTTACTACCAGTTGCGCGATCGAGCGCCGGAGTATCACGGTGCCCAGCGCGCTCTCTTCCACGGTCGAAGGCCTTTACCACGCCCATCACAACTGGCTCACCAGCTGGTTGCGCCGCCGCCTGGGCTGCCCGCAGAGTGCCGCCGACCTGGCCCAGGACACCTACCTGCGCCTGCTGCAGGCCCGCGAAACACCGCAACTGATCGAACCTCGCGCATTTCTCGCCACCGTGGCCAAGCGTGTGTTGTGCAACCACTTCCGCCGCCAGGAGCTGGAGCGCGCCTACTTGCAGGCCCTGGCCCAAATACCGGAAGAAGTGGCACCCAGTGAGGAGCAGAGGGCGATCATCTTCGAGACCCTGCTGGAACTCGACCGCCTGCTGGACGGCCTGCCTCCATTGGTCAAACGTGCCTTCCTGTTGGCCCAGGTCGACGGCCTTGGCCAAGGCGAAATCGCCCGTGAGCTGGGCATTTCCCTGGCCACGGTAAAACGCTACCTGAGCAAGGCAGCCATGCGCTGTTACTTTGCCCTGTGAACGCCTCGTTCTCTGCGCAGGTTGCGGAGCAGGCCGTGCACTGGCTGATCGAATCTCAGGGCGATGACTTCGGCCAGGTACAGCAACTGGCGCTTGAGCATTGGCTCCAGGCCAACCAGGAGCACCAGCGAGCCTGGGCCCATATCCAGCAGGTCAACCAGCGGCTGCGCGGTGTGTCGTCGCCCGTGGTGCATGCAACGCTGCAAGCCCCGCCTTCGCCGGCCAGGCGCCGGGCACTCAAGGCGTTGCTGTTGGTCGGTGTGGCGAGTGCCACCGGGCTTGGCCTGCAACAGCACAATCCGCTGCCTGGGTTGATGGCCGACTACCGTAGCCCGCTCGGCCAGCGTCGGCGCATGCAGCTGGTTGATGGCAGCGTGCTGCAACTCAATACCCGCAGTGCCGCAGACGCGCGCTTCGACAGCCAGCAGCGACAGCTGCGTCTGTTCGAAGGTGAACTGGCATTGCAAGTGGCCAGCGATGCACGGCCATTGCTGTTGCGCACCGCTGAAGGGGCGCTGCGCCTGGACAGCGGGCGCTTCAACGTGCGCCAGTTCGACGGTTACAGCCTGGTATCGGTATTCCAGGGGGCTGCCAGCGCGGCTGGGCAGCCACTGCGGGCCGGGCAACAGGCCCGCTTCACCGGCGCCTGGCGATCGGTGACGCCGCTCGACCCTAATGTCGGGGCCTGGGTAGACGGCATGCTGGTGGCGTCGCAGATGCGCCTGGCGGACTTTCTTGCCGAACTTGGGCGCTATCGCCATGGGCAGTTGGGGTGTAGCGAGCAGGTTGCCGACTTGCGTATTTCTGGATCGTATCCGCTGGATGACAGTGAACGCATCCTGCAGATGCTGGAGGTGGCGCTACCGGTGCGGGTGCGACGGTTCACCCGGTACTGGGTGACGGTCGAGCCGAAGATCGGGTAGAGCCGTACGTACATTTTTTCAATCAAGTGAGCCATTTTTCCAACCTCGCGTGACAGACATGGCAGAACCCCTCTTTCAGGACCCGACCCATGCCGTTGCGCCACAGCCCGTTCGTCCACGCCCTGCTGTTCACCACCACCCTCGGCCTGGCCACGCCTGCCGCCTATGCCGAAACCCGCAGCTACCATATCGCCGCCGGCTCGCTTGAAGACGCCCTCAACCAGTTTGGCCGCGAAAGCGGGGCGCTGATCTCGTTCGGCTCGCAACTGACCCAAGGCATCCACACTCAAGGCCTGGACGGCCAGTACGACGTGCGACAGGGCCTCGATGCACTGCTGCGCGGCAGCGGCCTGCAGGTGCGGCAGGAAACCGACAACGCCTTCAGCCTGCAGCCCATCGATACCCCCGCTGCGGGTGCGCCGGTCGAGCTCGGTGCTTCCACCGTGGTCGGCGACTGGCTGGCCGAGGCCCGGCAGGACAATGTGTTCGAGCACCCCGGTGCCCGCGACGTAGTGCGTCGCGAGGAATTCGAGCGCAACGGCGCCACCACCGCCCGCGAAGTGCTCAACCGTATCCCCGGTGTCAACGCCCCCGACAACAACGGCACCGGTAGCCACGACCTGGCGCTGAACTTCGGCATCCGTGGCCTCAACCCACGCCTGGCATCGCGCTCCACCGTGCTGATGGACGGCATCCCGGTGCCCTTCGCCCCGTACGGCCAGCCGCAGCTGTCGCTGGCACCGCTGAGCATGGGCAACATGGACGCCGTGGATGTGGTGCGCGGTGGCGGCGCGGTGCGCTACGGCCCGCAGAACGTTGGCGGCATCGTCAACTTCGTCACTCGGGCGATCCCTGAACAGGCCACGTTCAAGGCCGCCATGCAGAACCAGATCAGCCCGTCTTCCAGCCACGATGGCTTCAAGAACAGCGCCAACCTGCTGGTCGGCGGCACCAATGCCAACGGCCTGGGCGGTGCCCTGCTGTACTCTGGCACCCGTGGCGGTGACTGGCGCGAACACAGCGACACGCAAATCGACGACCTGATCCTCAAGGGCAAGCTGCAACTGGACGAAGCCAACAGCCTGCACGCCATGGCCCAGTACTACGAGGGTGAAGCCGACATGCCCGGCGGCCTGAGCACTGCCGATTTCGCTGCCGACCCGTACCAGTCGACGCGCCTGAAGGACAAGTTCTGGGGCCGCCGCACCCTGTTCAACTTCGGCTACGACTACAAGCAGGACGACCGCCAGTTCAGCGTCAACAGCTTCTTCACCAAGACCCTGCGCAGCGGTTACCTGGACCAGGGCAGCTTCGTCTCGCTGTCGCCACGCGAGTACTGGGTACGCGGCATCGAAACCCGCTTCTCGCAGGGCCTGGCCCTTGGCGACAGCTGGCACGAGCTGGGCATCGGCTACCGTTACGTCAACGAAGCCGGCCACGAACTGCGCTTCCGCGAGCCGGTCAATGGCAGCCTGCCGACCACCGCCAGCCGCAATGACCGCGACACCCGTGGCAGCACCGAAGCCCACGCCATCTACCTGGATGACCGCATCGACATCGGCCGCTGGACCATCACCCCCGGTGTGCGCTACGAGATGATCGACTCCGAGCAAAGCAACAAGCTCAACGGCCAGCGCTACGAAGGCAGCTACAACACCGCGCTGCCGGCGCTGAACGTGATGTACCACCTGACCGACAGCTGGAACCTGTACGCCAACACCGAGGGCTCGTTCGGCAGCGTGCAGTACAGCCAGATGCCCAACCGGGTCAGCAGCGGCGAAGTGAAACCGGAAAAGGCGCGTACCTGGGAAGTGGGTACCCGTTATGACAATGGTGACCTGCAGGCCGAGATTGGCGCGTTCCTGATCAATTTCGACAACCAGTACGAAAGCAACCAGACCAACGACTCGGTGATCGCCCGCGGCGAAACTCGCCACCAGGGCATCGAGACCAGCGTGCGCTACGCGCTCGACGGCCTGAGCCCCGCCCTGGCCGGTTTCGATGTGCATGCCAGCTATGCGTTCGTCGACGCCACTATCCGCGAGGACGGGCCGAACAAAGGCAACCAGGTGCCGTTCTCGTCACGCCACAAGGGCAACCTGGGCGTGGGCTACACCGATGGCCCTTGGCAGCTGAACCTGGACGGCAGCTTCCAGAGCAGCCAGTACGCAGACAACGCCAACACCAGCACCGAAAGCGCCGACGGCAGCACCGGGCGCATTCCGGGCTACATGCTGGTCAGCACCCGCGCCGGGTACGACTTTGGCCCGCAGCTGTCGAACCTGAAAGTGGCGGTTGGGGTGAAGAATCTGTTCAACCGCGAGTACTACACACGCTCTTACGATGACAACAACAAAGGGAAGTACGTGGGTGAGCCGCGTACCTTGTATGTGCAGACGTCGGTGGAATTCTGATCGACTGCAAATGGGGGGCCGCTTTGCCGCCCCATTTGCAACAAGACATTTATTTTCAAAAAGGGCTTGAATTCGTTTCGTGGTTGCCTGACCTTAGAGTCAAGAGGCGCAGAAATTCCAAGGGTCTCAAGGGCCTAGGCGCGCCTCCATGCGAGCAAGCTGAATAAGGATTGAATCATGCAAATCCAGGTCAACAGCAGCAACCATTTCGAAGGCAACGCCCGGCTTGATCAGTGGGTCCGCAGCACACTGCAGAACTCGCTGGAACGTTACGAAGAAGACCTCACCCGTATCGAGGTTCACCTGCGCGACGAGAACGGCGCCAAGCCCGGACCGCATGACAAACGCTGCCAGATGGAGGCTCGCCCCAAAGGCCACCAACCGATTTCGGTGACCCACACCGCCACTTCGCTGGACCAGGCAGTGGACGGTGCAGCCACCAAGCTCAGCCACGCGCTGGAACACTTCTACGGCAAGCTGCGCAGCAAGCGCGGCGCCTTGGAACTGAGTGACCCAGACGCCTGATTGGCAATGCAAAACGCCCGGCCTAGAGCCGGGCGTTTTTATTTGCAGCGATCAACGGCACTGAACCAACCCGCCGTTTTGCCAGTCAACTTCTGCACTCATTCGCTGCAGAAGCCTGAACATGAACAACCCATTCGAACTCATCAGTGCCGCATTTGCCCCCGAATACCGGGTCAACCTGAGCATCGAAAACCTCGATGGCAGCATCATGCTGACCCTGTCCGACGACGCAGGCGTGGTCGCCAAGCGCCTCATCACCCAGGCCCAGCGCAACGACCCGGTGCGCCTGCAGCGGGTAATCGACAGCATCCGCCTGGGCCTGGCCATCGAACTCAGCCAGAACCCCATGCAGGTGCTGGCCGCATTGACCCGCGATGCCCGCCACCACCCACGCCATGTCGTGGCCAACTGAGGGCTACTTGCCCTCCTCCACTTCCTTGCCGTTGGCATCCAGCACCTTGGTCGAGGGGTAGCGGTACGAGGCGTAGCGCACCACCAGAATCGAGAAGGCCAGCAACAAGATGCCGCCGCACAGGTACAACAGCCCCTCGTCCGGCGCCTTGTGATGCGAGACATCGCCGATCAGCAGACGGGTCAGCGCGGTAATCGCCACGTACAACAGGAAGCGGATCGGCATGTGGTTGGTCTTGAAGTAGATACCGACCATCGCCCCCAGCTCCAGGTAGATGAACAGCAGCAGGATGTCATCGACACTGACCCCACCCTTGCCAAGCATGTCCAGGAAGGTCACCACTGCCGCATAGGCGGTAATCGCGCCAATGCCGAACAGCGCCAGGTAATGGAAGGCCTCGACGCACAGGTTGCCCAGCGAGTCCGCCGAGCCGTGCAGGCCCTTGCGCAGCTTTTCTGCCCACTTGATGTTCACGATGTTCCATTCCCCGATACGTCTTTAAGGATGATGCGTCACCGATGTGACGCTTGTGCCATGCAGTTAAAGGGCCAGGCCCTTGGCTTGGAAGGCGACCGATTGCCGCAAGGCACCTGTGTACTAGGCTTTTGCCGTGAGAATCTGGTTGCGTGGTGATGGCAAATGCCATTACTGTATATAGATACAGCAACCAGCAACACAACCAGCAAAAAGGCATAGAGGTGATGAATGGCCGTCGAAGTGGTGTACCGCAGCAGCCGCGACCCGGAGCGCTTGTTCATGGATAAGGCCGAAGCAGACCGTCACGACAAGATGCTCGAACTGGCCGAGCGCCTGGCCGAAGTGCTGCACAAGGCAGTGCCGTCGCTGAGCGAGCAACAGGTCGAGGAAGCCGGTATCTACATGGCCAAGAACCGCGATGTGTTCGCTCGGGCCTTCAAAAGCCAGCCGGATGCCCTGGCCGAGTTGCTAGAGGGTGGCGCTGCCGAGTGATAGCGACGTTGCTGCTTCGCGGGTAAACCCGCGAAGAGGCCAGTAGAGCCAACATCAACAGTCAGCCGTAGAGCAACCGCTCCGCCAACATCTGCGCCACCCGCGCCGGCGAACGTTTTTCCGCCTGCGCATGGCCAAACACTTCGGTCAGCCGTGACGGTATCCGCGCCAGGTGCGCGGTGATGGTGCCCAGGTCCTCGCCACGATGGGTCAGCGCCACGTAGATCAGCCCACCGGCATTGATAACGTAGTCAGGCGCATACAGTATCCCCCGCGACTCCAGCTGGTCTGCCACCTGCAAGGTGGTCAGCTGGTTGTTGGCCGCCCCCGCCACTGCCGCGCAACGCAGTTGCATCACGCTCTGCCCGTTCAGCAACGGCCCCACACCGCAGGGGGCGAAGATGTCGCAAGGGGTACTGATCAGTGCATCGTTGGTCACAGGCTTGGCATCGAACTGTTCCATCGCCAGCCGCACCCGCCCGGGGTCCAGGTCGCTGACCAGCAGTTCCGCGCCCACCGCATGCAGTTGCTCGGCCAGTGCATAACCGACATTACCCAACCCCTGCACCGCCACCCGCAGGCCCCTGAGGTCATCGCTGCCCAGGCGGAACGAGGTCGTGGCGCGGATGCCAGCGAACACCCCCATCGCCGCATGCGGCGAAGGGTCGCCCGAGGCAGTGGTGCTGGTCACATGGGGAGTACTCTGGGCGATGCAGTCCATGTCCAGGGTCGAGGTGCCGCTGTCCACGGCGATGATGAAGCGCCCATGCAAGGTATCGATGAAGCGGCCAAAGGCCTCGAACAGCGCGGCACGGTTTTCCACGTGCGGGTTGCGCATGATCACCGCCTTGCCGCCACCTAGCGGCAAGCCGGCCAATGCCGCCTTGTAGCTCATGCCTTGGGCCAGGCGAATGGCGTCGGTCATGGCACTTTCGTCATCAGCGTAAGGCAGGTAGCGGCAACCGCCCATGGCCGGGCCCAGGTGCTCACTGTGGATCGCCACCACCGCCTTAAGGCCCGTAGGTGGGTCGTTGAACAAATGCAGTGACTGGGTCCGGGTACTTTGCATCAGTGCGAACATCGACAGGCTCCCCCACGAGGTGCTCCTTCCAGTATAGGCACGGCCCCGGCATTGACGCCGCTGCCGGACCACTGGACGAAACCACGCGTCACAGCTAATACTCAAACGTGTGTGGAGATGCCCCATGAAGCCACGTCAAGCCTGCCTGGCCTGCCTGGAACGCGAGCCTGTCGCCCTGCTGGAAGCCGCATTGTGGATTGCCGCCGAGCACGATCGTAGTGTCGAGCCCGCGGCCAGCCTTGCCACCCTGAACGAGCTGCAGCGCGAGATAAGCGCCAACCTGCCGATGCTGCCACTGTGCGAACTGGCCCAGCCACTGCTGCGCCAACTGATTGCGCTGGGCTTTCAGCAGGATGAATACCACCCGTTACGCCCGCATGCGGCGATGATGGACAAAGTACTGCAGCGCCGCCGCGGCCAACCGCTGACCCTGGCCATTCTTTCCCTGGAGCTGGCCCGGCGCTTGTCCATACCGCTGGAGGGCGTGGGCTTTCCTGGCCATTTCCTGCTGCGCGTGCCGGGTGCCGACCACCTGCTCGACCCCTGTGGCGGTCGGCGCTTGTACCCGAGTGACTGCCGCGAACTGCTGGCACGCCAGTTTGGCCCACATGTGGCGCTGACGGCAGAGCACATGCGCAGCGCTACGCCGCTGCAGATGCTGCAACGCCTGTCGCGCAACCTGCGTCAACTGCACATCAGCAACGATGACCACCTGGCCGCGTTGATCGACGCCGAGCGGGTCATGCAGTTGGGCCCGGTGCAAGTCAGCGATTACGTGACCCGCGCTTCGCTCTACCAACAACTGGATTGCCCGCAGGCCGAGCGCTTCGACCTGGAGCATGCGTTGCTGCTGACGGAAGACCCGGTCCAGCGCCTGAAGCTGTCCGAGCGAATCGGCAAGCTTCCGGCGGCAAACCGTTCACTTCACTGAGCCGGGCTGTCCGGCTGCTGGGCGGGGTGGGCCTTGGCGAACGCCGGGTGCGCGGCCGCCAGTGCGGCAACCCGCAGGATGCGCGGGAAGCTGTCGAGGTCGATGTTGAAGCGCTCGGCCGCATACAACTGCGGGATCAGGTACACATCCGCCAACCCAGGCGTATCGCCAAAGCAGAAGCCGTGATCGCCAATCAGTCGCTCCACTGCTGCCAGCCCCTGGCTTATCCAGTGACCGATCCACTGATTGACCTGCCCTTCGTCCTGACCCGCCTGGCGCAGCCGGTTGAGCACGCTGACGTTGTGCAACGGGTGAATGTCGCAGCCGATGATTGCCGCCACACCACGCACCTTTGCCCTTTCCACGGCCGTGGTCGGTAGCAACGCAGGCTGTGGATAAACCTCTTCCAGGTACTCGATGATGGCTGGCGACTGCACCAGCAACTCACCGCCGTCAGTGCGCAGGGCTGGCACGCGGCCCTGCGGGTTGACGGCGGTATAGTCCGCACCGCGCTGCTCCCCCTGCAGCAGGTTGACTGGCAGGGACTGGTAAGCCAGCCCCTTCAATGCCAAGGCAATGCGCACCCGGTAGGACGAGGTGGAACGGTAATAGGTGTACAGCTCCATGCCCCTGCCTCCTTAGTTGGCCGCGATGACCGTGCCACGGCATTCGCCGAAGCCGATGCTGGCTACGCCGTCACGCGTGCAGCGGGCACGCAGGATAATTTCGTCGCCGTCTTCGAGGAACTTGCGCACCTCGCCGCTGGCCAGCTCAATCGGCAGCTTGCCGCCTTCGGTGATCTCCAGCAGGCTGCCGAACGACCCCGGCGTAGCACCCGACAGCGTGCCCGAACCGAACAGGTCGCCCGGCTGCAGCTGGCAGCCGTTGACGCTGTGGTGCGCCACCAACTGCGCCACGGTCCAGTACATGCTGCGGGTGTTGCTCAGGGTCAGGCGGTGCGGGGCAACACCTTGCTCGCGCATGCGCTCGGTCAGCAGCAACACTTCGAGTTCAATATCGAATGCACCGGCGGCCTGGTCACGCTTGTCCAGCAGGTACGACAGCGGCTGCGGGTCGCCTTCCGGGCGTGCAGGCTGGGCGCAGCGGAACGGCTCCAGCGCTTCGGCGGTAACCACCCAGGGCGATATGCTGGTGATGAAACTCTTGGACAGGAACGGCCCCAATGGCTGGTATTCCCATGCCTGGATATCGCGCGCCGACCAGTCGTTGAGCAGGCACAGCCCCGCTACGTGTTCGGCGGCATCGCCAACCGGGATCGCCTGGCCCATGTCATTGCCCTGGCCAATCCAGATGCCCAGTTCCAGTTCGTAGTCCAGGCGTGCGCATGGGCCGAAACTTGGCTCGGTGTGCCCAGCCGGGAGGGTCTGGCCTTTTGGCCGGCGTACATCGGTGCCGGACGGGCGAATGGTCGAGGCACGGCCGTGATAACCGATCGGCACATATTTGTAGTTGGGCAACAGCGGGTTGTCGGGGCGGAACAGCTTGCCCACGTTCTTGGCGTGCTCGATGCCTACGTAGAAGTCGGTGTAGTCCCCGACCTGCGCTGGCACATGCAGTTGGCAGGCGCTGGCTGGATACAGTGCCGGCTGCAGAGCAGCCTGGTGCTCGCTGTGCTCGCCAAGCAGCACCTGCAAACGTTCGCGCAGGGCGACACGGGCGCTGCGGCCCAATGCGAAGTAAGCGTTCAGTGCCCCACCCCGAGTAGCCTCGACGGCGGCCTTGGCTTCCCCCTCGAACAGGCCGGCGGCCAACACCGCTTCCAGGTCGAGGATCGCGTCGCCGATGGCCACGCCACAGCGCCGGGCTTCACCCGGCCGGCTGAAGATGCCCAATGGCAGGTTCTGCAGCGGGAAGTCGCTGTGCCCGTTGGCGTGCTCGACCCAGCTACGGGCATTGGCAGTGTGGTTCATCGGTTATCTCCGGTTCGGGTTGAAGGTGCTTGGCAAGGTTGCCCAGCAACTATCGTAGTCGGCCTGCAATTGCGGGCATTCAAGGGCTTGCAGGCTCGGGCGCAGCACCTGGCTGGTCTCGAACATGAAGGCCATGGTGTTGTCGATCTTGTGCGGCGCCAGGTCGGCGGCAATGGCTTTTTCGCAGGTTTCGGCGTCGGGGCCGTGGGCGCTCATCACGCCGTGCAGCGAGGCACCGCCAGGCAGGAAGCCCTCGGCCTTGGCGTCGTAGGCACCATTGATCAAGCCCATGAACTCGTTCATCAGGTTGCGGTGGAACCATGGCGGGCGGAAG
>NZ_BCBI01000019.1:0-94280 GCF_001320565.1 Pseudomonas sp. NBRC 111132 | reverse complement strand
GAACTCGCCGACGATCTCTTCGAGGATGTCTTCCAGGGTGACGATGCCCAGTACCTCGCCGTATTCGTCCACCACCACGCCCAAGCGGCGTTGTTGTTTGTGGAAGTTCAGCAGTTGCATTTGCAGGGGCGTGCTTTCGGGTACGAAATAGGGTTCGTAGCAGGCGCTGTGCAGCGCATCCAGGGTCAGCTCGGCCTTGGGCAGCAGGTGGCTGATCAGCTTGGTGTTGAGGATGGCTTCGACTTGGTTGATGTCGTTGTGGTAGACCGGCAGGCGGGTGTGGCGGCTGACGATCAACTGCTCGATGATCCGCTCGATCGGCTCGTCGAGGTTGATGCCGTCCACTTCGTTACGTGGCACCAGGATGTCGTTGACGGTGACCTTGTCCAGCGACTGCAGGCCGTCGAGCAGGCCGTGGCGAGGTGGTTCGTGTTCCTCGTCTTCGTCGAAGTCATCCGATTCCTGAGCATGCAAGGCCACGGCTGTGGGCTGTACGCGGAACGGGCGCAGCAGCAGCTTGGCGAAGCCGTCCAGCAGGTAGGCCAGCGGCTGCAGCAGGGCGAGGGGGACTTTCAGCAGGCTGGTGCCCAGGCTGACGAACGCCTGCGGGTTGCGCCGGGCCAGGCGCCGCGGCAGGTATTCGGCGAACACCAGCAAGCTGAGGGTGGCGGCCAGACCGGCCAGCCAGAAGCCGTGCTCGCCACTGTAGCGCTGGCCCACCAGGCAGGCCAGGCCCAGCACCAGCAGTTTGCCCAGGCTGGCACACAGCACCAGGGCCTGGGCTGGCAGCATGGGCTGGCCAACTTCGCCAGCGCGTTGCGTGCCATTGAGTTGCAAGCGGGCGGCATCCACGGCGGTGAACAGTGCTGACCACAACAGGGCCAGTGCCAGTGTGCCGAATAGCGGTGCGTACGGCAGGGTGTCCATGGGCGGCCGTCAGATATGCAAGATGAATTCGCGAACCAGCTTGCTGCCGAAATAGGCCAGCATCAGCAGGCAGAAACCGGCCAGCGTCCAGCGGATGGCCTTGTGGCCCCGCCAGCCCAGGCGGGTACGGCCCCACAGCAGCACGCTGAACACCACCCAGGCGACACAGGCCAGCAACGTCTTGTGCACCAGGTGCTGGGCGAACAGGTTGTCGAGGAACAGCCAGCCGGAGATCAACGACAGCGACAGCAGGCACCAGCCGGCCCAGAGAAAGCCGAACAGCAGGCTTTCCATGGTTTGCAGCGGTGGGAAGTTGCGGATAAGCCCGGACGGGTGCTTGTTCTTCAACTGGCGGTCCTGCAGCAGCAACAGCAGTGACTGGAAAACCGCGATGGTGAACAGCCCATAGGCCAGGATCGACAACAGGATATGGGCGAGAATGCCCGGTTCTTCGTTTATCAGTGGCACCGTGCCGGGTGGCGCGAACTGCGCCAGCAACGCTGTCACCGCGCCCAGCGGGAACAGCAACAACAGCAGGTTTTCTACCGGTATGCGCAGGCAGGCCAGCAGGGTCAGGGTGATGACGGCCACGGCGATCAGGCTGGCGGCGCTGAAGAAGTCCAGGCTCAGGCCCAGCGGGGTGATCAACTGGAAGAACAGCGCGCCGGCCTGGGCCAGCACCGCGACGGCGCCCAGCAGGCCAAGCAGGCGCTTGTCGGCCTTGCGGCCCTGGGCCAGGTACGAGCCCTGGTAGATGGCCGCAGCTATATATAGGCCGGCAGCGATCAGGTTGGGGATGAGGCTGGGAGAGGAGACCATAAGTCCTGGTTGGCGAGCCTTAAAGAGACGGAGTTTGGCATAGATTCCGCTGCTCTAGGAAGACTGGTAGGCCGCGTCGCGGCATTCGCGGGTAAAGCCACCGAATATCTCCCAAGGTGTGCGCCGCCGCCGCACTTCGCTATAATCGCCGCCTTGCTGTGCCCGGCGGGTGTGTATTTCCCCTGGGCGCCTGACAAACCTCGGCTTTTACTGGGCCTGAAAGGATCACCATGTTCGAAAACCTGACCGACCGCCTGTCACAGACGCTGCGCCATGTCACCGGCAAGGCCAAGCTGACCGAAGACAACATCAAGGACACGCTGCGCGAAGTGCGCATGGCCCTGCTCGAGGCCGACGTTGCCCTGCCGGTGGTCAAGGATTTCGTCAACAGCGTCAAGGAACGTGCGGTCGGCACCGAAGTCTCGCGTAGCCTGACCCCGGGCCAGGCATTCGTGAAGATCGTCCAGGCCGAGCTGGAAAGCCTGATGGGCGCGGCCAACGAAGACCTCGCACTGAACGCCGCCCCGCCTGCCGTGGTGCTGATGGCCGGCCTGCAAGGCGCCGGTAAGACCACCACCGCCGGCAAGCTGGCGCGCTTCCTTAAAGAGCGCAAGAAAAAGAGCGTGATGGTGGTGTCCGCCGACGTTTATCGCCCGGCGGCGATCAAACAGCTGGAAACCCTGGCCAACGACATCGGTGTCACCTTCTTCCCGTCCGATATCAGCCAGAAGCCGGTGGCCATTGCCGAAGCGGCCATCCGTGAAGCCAAGCTGAAGTTCATCGACGTGGTCATCGTCGACACCGCCGGCCGTTTGCACATCGACGCCGACATGATGGACGAGATCAAGGCGCTGCACGCCGCGGTCAAGCCAATCGAGACGCTGTTCGTGGTCGACGCCATGACCGGCCAGGACGCCGCCAACACCGCCAAGGCCTTTGGCGAGGCGCTGCCGCTGACCGGTGTGGTACTGACCAAGGTCGACGGTGACGCCCGTGGTGGTGCTGCGCTGTCGGTGCGTGCCATCACCGGCAAGCCGATCAAGTTCATCGGTATGGGTGAGAAGACCGAGGCTCTCGAGCCGTTCCACCCCGATCGCGTCGCTTCGCGCATTCTCGGCATGGGTGACGTGCTCAGCCTGATCGAGCAGGCCGAGCAGACCATCGACAAGGCCAAGGCCGACAAGCTGGCCAAGAAGCTGAAGAAGGGCAAGGGCTTCGACCTCGAGGACTTCCGCGACCAGCTGCAACAAATGAAGAACATGGGCGGCCTCGGTGGCCTGATGGACAAGCTGCCGAGCATCGGCGGTGTCAACCTGTCGCAGATGGGCAACGCCCAGGGCGCCGCCGAGAAGCAGTTCAAACAGATGGAAGCGATCATCAACTCCATGACCCCGGCCGAGCGCCGTGACCCTGACCTGATCAGCGGTTCGCGCAAGCGCCGTATCGCCCTGGGTTCCGGTACCCAGGTGCAGGACATCGGCCGCTTGATCAAGCAGCATAAGCAGATGCAGAAGATGATGAAAAAATTCTCTGCCAAAGGCGGCATGGCCAAGATGATGCGCGGCCTGGGCGGGATGCTGCCAGGCGGCGGCATGCCGAAGCTGTAACTTATTCCGGGTGCCTGCCTTTCGTCGGGCTGGCGCCCAGAACCCCCGCTGTAGTGGGGTAACGGCCGCGGATTTCGCGGCACAACCGGCAAATCTGGACGGTAGGGCATGGCCTTGCCGAAAAAGTCATTTGCAAATGTCCGTGTATTCCCCGAGAATATGCGGCCTTTTGGGCACCCGTGTGCCTATTTGGCATTCAGATTTGCAGTACCAGCTGCTGTATCAACTGCAGCACCGACTATAGGAACGATGTTCACATGGTAACCATCCGTCTGGCCCGTGGCGGCTCGAAAAAGCGCCCATTCTACCACCTGACCGTGACCAACTCGCGTAACGCCCGTGATGGCCGTTTCGTTGAGCGCGTAGGTTTCTTCAACCCGATCGCTGCTGGCGCCGAAGTTAAACTGTCGGTCAACCAAGAGCGCGTCACCTACTGGCTGAGCCAGGGTGCACAGCCGTCTGAGCGTGTTGCTCAGCTGCTGAAGGAAGCTGCCAAGGCCGCTGCCTGAATAGTATGAACGCGACGCCAGAAAAGGCTGACGACCTGATCGTCGTTGGCAAGATTTTTTCGGTTCACGGCGTTCGCGGCGAGGTGAAGGTGTATTCCTTTACCGATCCGATTGAAAACCTGTTGGATTATCCGCGCTGGACGCTTCGGCACGAAGGCAAGGTAAAGCAGGTCGAGCTGGTCAGCGGTCGTGGCTCCCAAAAGGGCCTGGTCGTGAAGCTCAAAGGCCTCGAAGATCGCGATGAAGCCCGTCTTCTGAGCGGTTACGAAATCTGCATTGCGCGGAGCCTTTTGCCCAACCTGGCTGCCGACGAGTACTACTGGTACCAGTTGGTCGGTCTGAAGGTCATCAACCAGGACGAACACCTGTTCGGCAAGGTCGATCACCTGTTGGAGACCGGTGCGAACGATGTAATGGTGGTCAAACCCTGCGCAGGCAGCCTGGATGATCGCGAGCGTCTGTTGCCCTATACGGCGCAATGCGTGCTGGCAATCGACCTGGAAGCAGGCGTGATGCGGGTTGAGTGGGACGCGGACTTCTAAACGATGGGTAACCTTCGCGTAGACGTCATCACGTTGTTCCCCGAGATGTTCTCGGCCATCACGGAGTACGGCATTACCAGCCGCGCGGTGAAACAGGGGTTGCTTCAGGTAACTTGCTGGAACCCGCGGGACTACACCACAGATCGTCACCACACGGTAGATGATCGGCCGTTTGGCGGTGGTCCGGGCATGGTGATGAAAATCAAGCCTCTGGAAGATGCCCTGGTTAGCGCCAGGCAAGCGACCGGAGCTGCGGCAAAGGTGATCTACCTTTCGCCACAAGGCCGCAAGCTGACTCAGCAGGCGGTCAAAGGCCTGGCCGAACAGGAATCGTTGATCCTGA
Organism: Pseudomonas sp. NBRC 111132; assembly: GCF_001320565.1. Taxonomy (NCBI): domain Bacteria; kingdom Pseudomonadati; phylum Pseudomonadota; class Gammaproteobacteria; order Pseudomonadales; family Pseudomonadaceae; genus Pseudomonas; species Pseudomonas sp. NBRC 111132. Next base: position 89,533 of record NZ_BCBI01000019.1, on the reverse strand, counting down.
TCGCCGGTCGTTATGAAGGCATCGACGAGCGCTTTATCGAGGCTCATGTCGATGAGGAGTGGTCGATTGGCGACTATGTGCTTTCCGGTGGCGAGCTGCCGGCCATGGTACTGATCGATGCGGTTACGCGGCTGCTGCCCGGAGCTTTAGGGCATGTGGACTCGGCGGAAGAAGATTCCTTCACCGACGGTCTGCTCGATTGCCCGCACTACACCCGACCTGAGGTGTATGCGGATCAGCGTGTTCCCGACGTGTTGCTAAGTGGCAACCATGCACATATCCGGCGTTGGAGGATGAAGCAGTCCCTTGGTAGGACCTTCGAACGACGCGCCGATCTTCTGGAAAGTCGCTCGCTTTCTGGAGAAGAGAAGAAGCTGCTCGAGGAATATCTCCGCGAGCGGGACGATAGTTAAACGTATCGATGGTGGATCACGTATCCATCTTAGGAGCACAGCATGACCAACAAGATCATCCAGCAGCTCGAAGCCGAGCAGATGAGCAAGGAAATCCCGACCTTCGCACCAGGCGACACCGTTGTCGTTCAGGTTAAAGTGAAGGAAGGTGAGCGTTCCCGTCTGCAGGCGTTCGAAGGCGTCGTTATCGCCAAGCGTAACCGCGGTCTGAACAGCGCCTTCACCGTGCGCAAGATCTCCAGCGGCGTTGGCGTAGAGCGTACCTTCCAGACCTACAGCCCGCAAATCGACAGCCTGGCCGTGAAACGTCGTGGTGACGTGCGTAAAGCCAAGCTGTACTACCTGCGCGACCTGTCCGGCAAAGCCGCTCGCATCAAGGAAAAACTGTCCTGAGTACAGTTTGCCCGGTGGCCGAGGCCGCCTAGCGAGAAAAAAGCAGCCTTCGGGCTGCTTTTTTGCGTTTTGAAACCCCGAAGATGTGATTGCCATGACTACCCGAGACCAGGAAATCCAGCGCCGCACCGAGCTGTCGGTGACCCGCGTGACCAAGGCGGTGTTCCCCAACACCACCAACCACCACAACACCCTGTTCGGCGGCACCGCACTGGCCTGGATGGACGAAGTGTCGTTCATCGCCGCCACGCGCTTCTGCCGCCTGCCGCTGGTGACCGTTTCTACCGACCGCATCGACTTCAAGCACCCGATCCCGGCGGGCTCGATCGTCGAGCTGGTGGGGACGGTGATCAAGGTCGGCAATACCAGCTTGCAGGTGCAGGTGGATGTGTTTGTCGAGAACATGTACCTGGACGGCCGTGAGCGGGCGATCCATGGGGTGTTCAGCTTCGTCGCCATCGACGAGGACAAGCGCCCGGTGCCCGTGCTGCCAAGCGCCTGAAGATCAGGGTTCTGGCGCTGGCTCGATCAACGCCACCAGGGTCCAGCCCGGTTGCGGCTGCAGCGGGTTGTCGGGGCTGGCTACATGCACCCAGCCATGGCCATCGCGGGCGAACAGCAGGTGTGCACGTTCGCCATGCAGTGCCTGGTAGGCATCCCAGCCAAAGCCTTCGGTGAGGTTGGTGCTGTACAACTCGGCGCCTTGATGCAGGCGGTTGGCCAGTTGCAGGTAGGTCATCGGGTTGGCCCCCAGCAGATGGCCACGATGCTCCTCGGCCGCCCGGTGCTTGTCGCTACGTTGTTTCTCCAGGCCGCTGGCCAGCACGAACAGCCGCCCGTGCCCGAAATCATGGCGAAACCTTGCGCAGGCCAGGGCATTGATTTCGCCAGCGGGAGAAAGGCCCAGCAAGTGCCCGAGGCCGACCAGGTCCAGGTGGGCATCGGCATGCTGCGAGGCGGGGTTGCCAAAATAGGTCGGAAGACCGTCCATGCGCGCAGCGCGGATGTTTTCCCAGCTGGAGTCCGTCAGCAACACCCGGCAGCCCAGCTGCTGCAGGGCTTTGGCGATGGCGCGGGCTGGTTCGTTGGCACCGACGATGAGAAACCCGCTGGGTGCTGGTTCGGCGACCTTGAGCAGGCGTGCCAGCGGCCTGGCCGTGGCGCTTTGCAGTACCACCGTGCCGATGATCACCGCGAAGGTCAGCGGCACCAGCAGCAGGGCGTCCTGGTGGCCGGCCTGGTGCAGGCGGATGGCAAAGATCGCGGAAACAGCGGCTGCGACGATGCCGCGGGGCGCAATCCAGGCCAGCAGTGCGCGCTCGCGCCAGCTGAGTGTCGAGCCCAGCGTGGACAGCCACACGTTGAGCGGGCGTGCCACCAGCTGGATCACCAGCAACAAGGCCAGCACCGCAGGGCCGAGGCCTAGCAGGGCATGCAGGTCAAGGCGCGCGGCGAGCAGGATGAACAGGCCGGAAATCAGCAGTACGCTGAGGTTTTCCTTGAAGTGCAGGATTTGTCGCACATCGACCCCGCGCATGTTGGCCAGCCACATGCCCATCACGGTCACCGCCAGCAGCCCGGATTCATGCATGATCTGGTTGGCGGCGATGAAAATGCCCAGTACCGCCGCCAGCGATGCGAGGTTGTGCAGGTACTCCGGTAGCCACTGCTCGCGCATGATCTGCCCCAGCAGCCACCCGCCGGCCGCGCCCAGGGCTGTGCCGCAAAAAATCACCCCGGCAAAAGTGGTCAGGCTCTGGCTCAGCCCGTTGCCATCGGCGCTTGCGATGATGAAGCTGTACACCACCACGGCGAGTAGCGCGCCGATGGGGTCGATCATGATCCCTTCCCAGCGCAGGATGTTGGCGATCGTCGACTTTGGCCGCACCACGCGAAGCATGGGTACGATCACCGTGGGCCCGGTCACTAGGGTCAGGGTGCCGAACAGAATCGACAGCGGCCAGTCGAACCCGAGTAGCCAGTGGGTCGCCAGGGCGATCACCAGCCAGGTGAGCAGGGCACCCACGGTGACCAGGCGATGCACCACGCTGCCGATCTCGCGCCACTGCGACAGGTGCAGGGTCAGGCTGCCTTCGAACAGGATCAGTGCCACTGCCAGCGACACCAGCGGCATCAACAACGGGCCGAACAGTGCTTCGGGATCGAGCCAGCCCAGTGCCGGGCCGGCGATGATCCCGGCCAGCAGCAGAAACAGAATCGCCGGCAGTTTCAGGCGCCAGGCCAGCCATTGGCAGGCAAGCGCGGCGGCACCGATACCGCCGACGCTGAGAAGAATCTGCTGTTCGCTCATACGGGCTCCCTATGCCTGCAGTGTTATGAAAGACTAAGCGTCAATTCGCCGTTTGCCACCGAGTCTTCATGCCCGCCCTCGATCACCCCCTGATAGACCAGTTTCTCGACGCCCTGTGGCTTGAAAAAGGCCTGTCCGAAAACACCCGAGTGTCCTACCGCAGTGACCTGGCCTTGTTCAATGGCTGGCTGCAGGAACAGGCAGTGTCGCTGCCGGATGCCGGCCGCGAGCTTATCCTCGATCACCTGGCCTGGCGCCTCGACCAAGGCTACAAGCCGCGCTCCACGGCGCGCTTCCTGTCCGGCCTGCGTGGTTTTTTCCGCTACCTGCTGCGGGAAAGGCTGGTGGCCATCGACCCGACCTTGCAGGTCGACATGCCACAACTGGGCAAACCACTGCCCAAGTCACTCTCCGAAGCCGATGTCGAAGCCCTGCTGCAGGCACCGGACCTGGGCGAAGCCATCGGCCAGCGCGACCGTGCCATGCTCGAAGTGCTCTATGCCTGCGGCCTGCGCGTCACCGAGCTGGTCAGCCTGACCCTCGACCAGGTCAACCTGCGCCAGGGTGTGCTGCGGGTAATGGGCAAGGGCAGCAAGGAGCGCCTGGTGCCCATGGGTGAAGAGGCGGTGGTGTGGCTGGAACGCTACCAGCGCGATGGCCGCGCCGAACTGCTTAACGGCCGCCCCAGCGACGTGCTGTTCCCCAGCCTGAGAGGCGAGCAGATGACTCGCCAGACCTTCTGGCACCGCATCAAGCATCATGCCCGGGTTGCTGGCATCGACAAGCCGCTGTCGCCGCACACCTTGCGGCATGCCTTCGCCACCCACCTGCTCAACCACGGTGCCGACTTGCGTGTGGTGCAGATGCTGCTGGGCCACAGCGACCTGTCGACCACGCAGATCTATACCCACGTCGCCAAGGCCCGCCTGCAGCAGTTGCACGCCCAGCACCACCCGCGTGGATGAATGTTTTTCATGTTCCGCCGGCCGGTCCTTGCCAGCCCCTTCACCGGCAGCGTGATGTGGTAGGCTTGGGCGGTTTGCACCAAGGGCCGCACGGTCACCGCGTATTTTCCGCAGGTGGCGCCCTCCGGCCCCTGTCCGCCTTCAGGAGTTCCCATGCGCGTGACCCAGTTTTTCGCCGCCGCCGCTTTGGCGCTGGCCAGTACCTTTGCCGTCGCTGCGGCAACCGATAGCAACGCCGGGGCCGAGCAGGCCATCCGTAAATCGTTGCAGAACCTAGAGCTGGAAGTGCCCGTGGAAAGCGTGGCCAGCAGCCCCCTCAACGGCCTGTATGAAGTCAAGCTGCAGGGTGGTCGCGTGCTCTACGCCAGCGCCGACGGCCAGTTCGTGATGCAGGGTTACCTGTTCCAGATCCAGGACGGCAAGCCGGTCAACCTCACCGAGAAGACCGAACGTCAAGGCATCGCCAAGCTCATCAACGGCATTCCAGCCGCCGAGATGGTGGTTTATCCTGCCAAGGGCGAGACCAAGTCGCATATCACCGTGTTCACCGACACCACCTGCCCGTACTGCCACAAGCTGCATGCCGAAGTGCCCGAGCTGAACCGTCGCGGTATCGAAGTGCGCTATGTCGCGTTCCCGCGTCAGGGCCTCGGCTCGCCGGGTGACCAGCAGTTGCAGGCGGTGTGGTGCTCCAGCGACCGCCGTGGGGCGATGGACAAAATGGTCGAAGGTGAAGAAATCAAGGCCGCCAAGTGCACCAATCCTGTCAGCAAGCAGTTCCAGCTGGGCCAGTCGATCGGTGTCAATGGCACGCCGGCCATCGTCCTTGAAAGCGGCCAGGTCATTCCGGGCTACCAGCCGGCACCGCAAGTTGCCAAGCTGGCACTTGCCAAGTAATTCAATCAAGTACGCCGTCGTCATGGGGTGACGGCATGTTTCACGGTCGGCAAGCGTGTCGACCGTTCAATGGGGAGTTCACAGTGAAACCGGTCAAAGTAGGCATCTGTGGGTTGGGGACCGTCGGTGGCGGAACCTTCAATGTACTTCAGCGCAACGCCGAGGAGATTGCCCGCCGTGCCGGGCGCGGTATTGAAGTGGCACAGATCGCCATGCGCTCGCAGAACCCGAACTGCCAGATTACCGGTACCCCCATTACCGCTGACGTGTTCGAAGTTGCGAGCAACCCGGAGATCGACATTGTCATCGAGCTGATCGGTGGCTATACCATCGCCCGCGACCTGGTGCTCAAGGCCATCGAAAACGGCAAGCACGTGGTCACCGCCAACAAGGCGCTGATTGCCGTGCACGGCAACGAAATTTTCGCTAAAGCCCGCGAGAAGGGCGTCATTGTCGCCTTCGAAGCGGCTGTGGCCGGTGGCATCCCGGTCATCAAGGCTATCCGCGAAGGCCTGTCGGCCAACCGCATCAACTGGCTGGCCGGCATCATCAACGGCACCGGCAACTTCATCCTCACCGAAATGCGTGAGAAGGGCCGCGCCTTCCCGGACGTGCTCGCCGAAGCGCAGGCGCTGGGTTACGCCGAAGCCGACCCGACGTTCGACGTCGAAGGCATCGACGCCGCGCACAAGCTGACCATCCTGGCGTCCATCGCGTTCGGCATTCCGCTGCAATTCGACAAGGCCTACACCGAAGGCATCACCCAGCTGACCACGGCGGACGTGAACTACGCCGAGGCCCTGGGCTACCGCATCAAGCACCTGGGTGTTGCCCGTCGCACCGCCGAAGGTATCGAGCTGCGCGTGCACCCGACGCTGATCCCAGCCGACCGCCTGATCGCCAACGTCAACGGCGTGATGAACGCCGTCATGGTCAACGGTGACGCGGCCGGGTCTACCCTGTACTACGGCGCGGGCGCTGGTATGGAGCCCACCGCTTCGTCGGTGGTCGGCGACCTGGTCGACGTGGTCCGTGCCATGACCTCCGACCCGGAAAACCGCGTGCCGCACCTGGCCTTCCAGCCAGACTCGTTGTCGGCCCACCCGATCCTGCCGATTGAAGCCTGCGAAAGCGCCTACTACCTGCGCATTCAGGCCAAGGATCACCCGGGCGTACTGGCCCAGGTGGCCAGCATTCTCTCGGAGCGTGGCATCAACATCGAGTCGATCATGCAGAAGGAAGCCGAGGAGCAGGACGGCCTGGTGCCGATGATCCTGCTGACCCATGGTGTGGTCGAGCAGCGTATCAACGATGCCATCATCGCCCTGGAAGCCCTGCAGGACGTGGTCGGCAAGGTTGTGCGCATTCGCGTCGAACAGCTCAACTAACAAAATTAGTGCCGTCGGGCCGCCAGCGCGGCCCCGGCCCCAGCATCGAAGGTTTGCACCCATGCGCTATATCAGTACCCGCGGCCAGGCACCGGCCCTGAATTTCGAAGACGTGCTGCTGGCTGGCCTGGCCAGTGACGGCGGCTTGTACGTGCCGGAAAACCTGCCACGCTTCACCCAGGAAGAAATCGCCTCGTGGGCCGGTCTGCCGTACCACGAGCTGGCTTTCCGAGTGATGCGCCCGTTCGTCGAAGGCAGCATCGCCGACGCCGACTTCAAGAAGATCCTCGAAGAAACCTACGGCGAGTTCGCCCACGCGGCGGTCGCACCGCTGCGCCAGCTGAACAGCAACGAATGGGTGCTGGAGCTGTTCCACGGCCCGACCCTGGCGTTCAAGGACTTTGCCCTGCAGTTGCTCGGCCGTCTGCTCGACCACGTGCTGGCCAAGCGCAACGAGCGCGTGGTGATCGTCGGCGCCACCAGTGGTGACACCGGTTCCGCCGCCATCGAAGGCTGCCGCCGTTGCGACAACGTCGACATCTTCATCCTGCACCCGCACCAGCGCGTGTCGGAAGTGCAGCGTCGGCAGATGACCACCATCTTCGGCGACAACATCCACAACATCGCCATCGAAGGCAACTTCGACGACTGCCAGGAAATGGTCAAGGCCAGCTTCGCCGACCAGTCGTTCCTCAAGGGCACCCGCCTGGTAGCCGTCAACTCGATCAACTGGGCGCGGATCATGGCCCAGATCGTCTACTACTTCCACGCAGCGCTGCAGTTGGGCGGCCCGGCGCGCTCGGTGGCGTTCTCGGTACCGACTGGCAACTTCGGCGACATTTTCGCCGGCTACCTGGCGCGCAACATGGGCCTGCCGGTCAGCCAGCTGATCGTCGCCACCAACCGCAACGACATCCTGCACCGCTTCATGAGCGGCAACCAATACGTCAAGGACACCCTGCACGCGACCTTGTCGCCGTCGATGGACATCATGGTCTCGTCCAACTTCGAGCGCCTGCTGTTCGACCTGCACGGCCGCAACGGGGGGGCGATTGCCGAGCTGATGGCCAACTTCAAGCAAGGTGGCGGCTTCAGCGTCGAGCAAGACCGCTGGACCGAAGCGCGCAAGCTGTTCGACTCGCTGGCTGTGAGCGACGAGCAAACCTGCGAGACCATTGCCGAAGTATTCGCCGCCACCGGTGAAGTGCTCGACCCGCATACCGCGATCGGCGTCAAGGCTGCCCGCGAGTGCCGCCGTAGCCTGGATACGCCGATGGTGGTGCTGGGCACCGCGCACCCGGTCAAGTTCCCGGAAGCGGTGGAGAAGGCCGGTGTGGGCAAGGCGCTGGAACTGCCGGCGCACCTCAGCGACCTGTTCAGCCGTGAAGAGCGTTGCACGGTGCTGGCCAATGACCTGAAAGCTGTACAGGGCTTTGTCAGCCAGCACGGCAACCGCGGCAAGCCGCTGTAACCGAGTGGGTTTGGGGGGCCGCTACGCGGCCCCAGCTTCTCGGACTTTTCCCACGATCGCCTCTGAAAAGCCCTATTCAGCCTGCTGGGCGCAACGCCTAGATTAGCCGGTCCTCCCATCCGGAGCGGCTCATGCACCAGACCTACGTGTTGATCCACCAGGCACGCCCATCCCACCAGATCCTGCTGCACCAGGCGCTCAATAGCCAGGGTGTCTTCAACGTGCGCATCAGCGCGAGCACCGGTGACCTGGATGCCTGCCTCAGCGCTGAGCATCGCCCCGATTTGTTGATCCTCGACCACGCCATGTCAACGCGGGCCGGTCTTGCCTTGCTCGCCCAGCAACACAATGCGCGCGCATTGCTGTTCGTCGGCCAGCCCGCGCCCAATCGTCAAAACCTTGCCCAAGAGGCCAGAAAACGCGGCCTGTGGGTGCTCGCCGAGCTGCCCTGGCCGCTGTCGATGCCGGGCCTGCAGCACGCCCTGCAAACACTGCAGGTGCGCCCAGGGCGGTGTAGTAAAGCTGTCATGTCGGCCCCGCATGCTCACTGAGACAGCCGCAGTGTGACGAACTTTCTGCTGTGCCTGTTGGTCAGTTCCTTTAGATCCCACCACGCAGCGAGTGATCCGGATGGAAAGAATCTGCAGCCTGCTCAACGACGCCCTAGCCCCCTATCAGGCACACCTCGGCAGCGCCGATGCCAGTGGCAATCGCCAATTGACCGTTCATGACCGCCTTGCCGGTATTACCTTGCGGCGCATGGTCAGCGAGCGACAGTTGCAGGAGCAACGCCTGCTGATCGATTTGGTGGATGGCTTGCACCGTGACTTGCAAATAGCAGAAGGGCGTTTGCAGCCGTGTGTGATTGCCGCATTGCAGCAGCGTCAGCAACCCCAGGGAACCTTTGCCTGAGTGGCTTATCAGACACAGTAGGGGCAGCCGGCCAGCGCTTTGCTCCGGCGCTGGCAGGGCTGTCACGGGAAGTCTCCAAGGACTTTCGCTTGGCCCCGGGCGTCTTCCCCAGCGTCCGGGGTTTCTTTTTGGGTTCTGCGCAGTCGCCTGTAGGCGCGGCTTTTTTTGGCGCGATGGGCTGCAACTACTGCGCTTCGAAGAAACGCTTGCTCTCTTCCAGGTAGTCTTCCTGCAGCGCAGGGTCCAGCCAGCGCGCATACAGCGCCGGCAATACATCCTGGCGCAGCCTGGGTAACAGCTGATCGATATGCGCAATCGCTTCGCGCCCCAGAGGGTTGTCCGAGCAACCCACATGCAGAAACTGATAGCGTTCTACCCCCTGCACAGGATGAAACTGGTAATCAGCCAGTGAACCACCTTGTTGCTGGATGAGATAGCGCACCTCAGGCCAGTAGCCGAGCACCAGGCGCAGACGCCCCAGTTGTTGCATCTGCAGCAGGTTGGCAGTGGCGTCGTTGCCATAATGGCGGCTGAGCGCGGTGTCGGGCAACTGACGCAGAATGGCGTCGATCTGCGTGCCGTAACTGCGTTCTGCAACAATCCCCAGCTTCAGCGCGTTGTTGCTCAGCAAACCATGCAGGTCTACCTGCTGGCCGTCGAGGTAGGGCGCCATCAGCGCCTGGTTTTCCTTGCGCAGCACCAGCCCGCCGCTGACCACACCCAGCGACGGCATGGAAAAACGCACGTATTCGGCCCGTTCCGGGGTCCATAGCAGGGTCGGGTCGCAGGTGAAGCTGTTGCGGTCTTGCAGCATCTGAAGGCCGCGGGCGCGGTTGACCCGCAAAATGGTGTGGTCGTACTCGGGCATCTGCCCGATCAGCAGTGGCAACAACTGGTCGATCACCCCCTGGCCTTTTTCCGGGCCTTCGAAAATGGTGAACGGCGGCAGGTCGCGCACCAGCCAGAAGATGTGTTCCTTGGCACTGACAGGCTGTAGCAGCAGTGCGGGCAATAGCCCGCACAGCAGGACCAGGTGACGTAGGCAGCGGGCCGCGCGCATGAAACCGGGCAGCGCCAGAGTCAGACCGTGCCTGCTACGCGCAGGCTGGCGATGGCCGCCGCGTCATAGCCCAGGCTGGCGAGCAGTGCCTCGGTGTGCTCGCCAAGGGCCGGGCCGACCCATTCGCTGGAACCGGGGGTCTCCGACAACTTGGGCACAATGCCGGGCATGCGAAATGGCTTGCCATCCGGTAGCTTGGCCTGCAGGAACATCTCGCGTGCCAGGTACTGCGGGTCGTTGAACATGTCTTCGGCTGAATAGATACGGCTGGCCGGTACTTCGGCGGTGGTAAGCACCTGCATCAATTGCTCCAGCGGCAGGCTGTTGGCCCAGCGATCGATCACCCCGTACAACTCGTCACGACGCAGGTCGCGGCCGTCGTTGCTGGCCAGGGTCGGGTCGTCGGCCAGGTCGTCGCGGCCGATCGCTTGCATGAAGCGCTTGAAGATCGCATCGCCGTTGGCGCCGATCTGCACATGCTTGCCGTCGGCGCTGGTGTGGATGGAGGAGGGCGTAATGCCTGGCATGATGTTGCCAGTGCGTTCGCGGATAAAACCGAACACATCGAATTCCGGGACCATGCTTTCCATCATGGCAAAGATCGCTTCGTACAGCGCCACGTCCACCACCTGGCCCTGGCCGCCATTGACTTCCCGGTGGCGCAACGCCATTAGTGCGCCGATTACCCCCCACAGGGCGGCAATCGAATCACCGATGGAAATGCCCGTGCGCACCGGCGGGCGGTCGTCGAAACCGGTGATGTAGCGCAGGCCGCCCATCGACTCGCCCACCGCGCCGAAGCCCGGCTGGTCTTTCATCGGCCCGGTTTGGCCAAAGCCTGACAGGCGCACCATTACCAGGCGCGGGTTCAGCGCATGCAGTACATCCCAGCCCAGGCCAAGCTTTTCCAGCACGCCTGGGCGAAAGTTTTCGATCAGGATGTCGGCCTCGGCCAGCAGGCGCTTGAGAATCTCGCGCCCCTCGGGGTGCTTGAGGTTGAGGGTGAGCGACTGTTTGTTGCGGGCCTGCACGAACCACCATAGCGACGTGCCCTCGTACAGCTTGCGCCACTTGCGCAACGGGTCGCCGCCATCGGGCGATTCGACCTTGACCACCTCGGCGCCGAATTCGGCACAGATACGCGAGGCGAACGGCCCGGCGATCAAGGTGCCGAGTTCGACAACTTTAAGGCCGGCGAGGGGTTTGCTGGGCGTCGACATGGGGCATCCGTGGCAGTTGGGCAGTGCCGTGGTTTTATCACACGTCGGTTTCGCCGGGTACTGCTGCGGCGCATGGAAGGTGCGGATGGGGTAGACTGTGCCACTTTTCTTTTGCACGAAGCCCGTCGACCATGGCCCAGCCGTCCACCACCTACAAGTTCGAATTGAATCTCACCGACCTTGACCGCAACGTCTACGAAAGCGTCAAGCAGACCATCGCTCGCCACCCTTCGGAAACCGAAGAGCGTATGGCGGTTCGTCTGTTGGCGTATGCGCTCTGGTACAACGAGAACTTGTCGTTTGGCCGTGGCCTGTCGGATGTCGATGAGCCGGCGCTTTGGGAAAAGAGCCTGGACGATCGCGTGTTGCATTGGATCGAAGTGGGCCAGCCAGACGCCGACCGCCTGACCTGGTGCTCGCGCCGTACCGAACGCACCAGCCTGCTGGCCTACGGCAGCCTGCGGGTGTGGGAGGGCAAAGTGGTGAGCGCGGTCAAGAACCTGAAGAACCTGAGCATTGCCGCTGTACCGCAAGAGGTGCTGGAAACCTTGGCGACCGACATGCCGCGCAGCATCAAGTGGGACGTGATGATCAGCGAAGGCACGGTATTCGTCACCGACGACCGTGGCCAGCATGAGGTACAACTGCAGTGGCTGCTTGGTGAGCGTGGCTGAAGCAACCCATGCGCATCGAACCTCGCCCTCTGCCGCCGACCCTGCCATTTCTGGGTAATCTGCCACCTTTGCTCACCCGTCTGTACGCCGCGCGCGGCGTGCAGAGCGAGGCCGAGCTGGACAAAAGCCTGGCGCGCCTGCTGCCGTACCAGCAGCTAAAGGGCATCGAGGCAGGTGTCGACCTGCTGGTCGAGGCGCTCGACCAGCGCCAGCGTATCCTCATTGTTGGCGATTTCGATGCCGACGGTGCCACCGCAAGCACCGTAGGGGTGCTGGGCCTGCGCCTGCTGGGTGCGGCCCATGTCGATTACCTGGTACCCAACCGCTTCGAGTATGGCTATGGCCTGACCCCGGAAATCGTCGAAGTGGCGCTGCAACGCCAGCCGCAACTGCTGATTACCGTGGACAACGGCATTTCCAGCGTCGAGGGTGTGGCGGCGGCCAAGGCCGCTGGGCTCAAGGTGCTGGTCACCGACCATCACCTGCCAGGCCAGCAGTTGCCCGACGCAGACGCCATCATCAACCCCAATCAGCCGGGCTGTACGTTCCCCAGCAAGTCGTTGGCCGGGGTAGGGGTGATCTTCTACGTGCTGATGGCCCTGCGCGCGCGACTGCGCAGCCTGGGGCGTTACGAGACGCAAGCACAGCCGAACATAGGCGAACTGCTCGACCTGGTCGCGTTGGGCAGCGTTGCCGACGTGGTGCCGCTGGATGCCAACAACCGCATCCTGGTGCACCAGGGCCTCGAGCGCATCCGCGCCGGTCGTGCCCGGCCAGGGCTGAAGGCGATTCTCGAAGTGGCCCGCCGCGATCACCGGCGTATCACCTCGACTGACCTGGGTTTCATCCTCGGCCCACGGCTGAACGCCGCCGGTCGCCTGGACGACATGAGCCTGGGCATTGAATGCCTGCTGTGCGAAGACGCGGCACTGGCCCAGGACATGGCCCAGCAGCTAGACGACCTGAACCAGGACCGCAAGTCCATCGAGCAGGGGATGCAGCGCGAAGCCCTGGCCCAGCTCAAGGACCTGCCGGTCGAGTCGATGCCGTATGGTCTGTGTTTGTTCGATGCCGACTGGCACCAGGGTGTAATCGGTATTTTGGCGTCGCGCCTTAAAGAGCGTTATCACCGTCCAACCATTGCCTTTGCCGATGCCGGCGAAGGCATGCTGAAAGGCTCGGCGCGTTCGGTACCAGGGTTCCATATCCGCGACGCGCTGGATGCCGTAGCGGCCCGTCACCCGCAACTGATCAGCAAATTCGGCGGCCACGCCATGGCGGCGGGGTTGTCGTTGCCTGAAGGCAATTTCCAGGCGTTTGCCGAGGCGTTCGACGAAGAAGTGCGGCGCCAGCTGCGCGAGGAAGACCTGACAGGCCGGCTGTTGTCTGATGGCAGCCTGGCCGTGGAGGAATTCCACCTCGACCTGGCCAAGGCCTTGCGCCATGCCGGGCCGTGGGGCCAGCATTTCCCCGAGCCGCTGTTCCACGGCGTGTTCCAACTGGTGGAGCAGCGCGTGGTGGGCGAGCGGCACCTGAAGGTGGTGCTCAAGAGCGAGTGTGGTTCGGTGCGACTGGATGGCATCGCCTTCGGCGTTGACCGCGAAGTGTGGCCGAACCCGACCGTGCGCTGGGTCGAACTGGCGTACAAGCTGGATGTGAACGAGTTTCGTGGCAATGAAAGTGTGCAGTTGATGATTGCCCACATGGAGCCACGCTGAGCCCAACGCTCCCAGAGGGCCGGCGGCTGGTTCAGGGCTTGCGCAGTACCTGTGGGAGCGGGTTTACCCGCGAACACCGGCAAAGCCGGTGCCATTCACCGCGTCACATTCTTCACGGGTAAACCCGCCCCCGGTGTCAGGTGCAACGGCTATTGACTGATCTCGGATTGTTTTTTCCGCTGCCGGTTTTGCCAGTGCATTACGCCTGCTGCGACAAACGAGGCCAAACCAAGCAGTGAGAAGAACACAATGCCTTCCACTGCTTCCCGGTTGTACGTCTCGATCACACACACCAGATCTGAGTCGTAGGGAACATCTGAAATTCCTATCAGGTATGGGCCCGCTAAAATCTGCCTTTGACCGACCGCCAGCCACCCCAAAATCCCACGGAACATCCCCCCCACCCATTCTGGTCTAGTCTGAAGTTATGACCGGACCTGGGCCAGGGACGTGCAATTGAGTGTCCGGGCCGGATCACCATTGGAGTCCTTGGGAGGTGCCCTCATGAGCCTGCTGCTTGAGCCTTACACCCTGCGTCAGCTGACCCTGCCCAACCGCATCGCCGTCTCGCCGATGTGCCAGTATTCCGCTATCGATGGCCTGGCCAACGATTGGCACCTTGTCCATTTAGGCAGCCGCGCCGTTGGTGGTGCGGGCCTGGTGATCACCGAAGCCGTGGCGGTCACCGCCGATGGCCGCATCACCGCCGAAGACCTCGGCCTGTGGGACGACACGCAGATCGCCCCGTTGCAACGCATCACTCGCTTCATCACCGCCCAAGGCGCCGTGCCCGGTATCCAGCTGGCACACGCCGGGCGCAAGGCCAGCACCTATCGCCCATGGCTGGGCAAGCAGGGTAGTGTGAAGCTCGAAGACGGCGGGTGGCAGCCGGTGGGCCCTTCGAAGATCGCCTTCGACCCGCAGCACACAGCGCCACGCGAGCTGACCGAGAACGAGATCCAGGGTGTTATCGACGCCTTCGTTGCCTCGACTGAGCGCGCCTTGAAGGCCGGTTTCAAGGTGGTGGAAATTCATGCTGCCCATGGCTACCTGTTGCACCAGTTCCTCTCGCCGCTGAGTAACCAACGCCGCGACGAGTACGGCAGCTGCTTCGAAAACCGCATCCGCCTGACCTTGCAAGTGGTGGAGGCCGTGCGCAAGGTCTGGCCGGCCGAGTTGCCATTGTTCGTGCGGGTATCGGCAACCGATTGGGTCGAAGATGGCTGGAACCCCGATGAAACCGTTGAACTGGCCCGACGTCTGCGAGGGTTGGGCGTAGACCTGATCGATGTGTCCTCTGGCGGGACCTCGGTAAACGCCGAAATCCCCACCGGCCCTGGCTATCAGACCCGCTTCGCCGAGCGCGTGCGCAAGGAATCGGAAATCGCCACCGGCACCGTGGGCATGATCACCGAACCGGCCCAGGCCGAGCATATTTTGCGCACCGGCCAGGCCGATATCATCTTCCTCGCCCGTGAACTGCTGCGCGACCCGTACTGGCCGCTGCATGCCGACGATGACCTGGGCGGCAACAAGGCGACCTGGCCTGCGCAATACCAGCGCGCGACCAGCCGGGCCAACCCGATTCACGAGTCGGATCTGCGGGACTGATCCAGGCCTTTACGCGGTTGTTGTAGGAACGCATGCGCGCACCTACAACAACCGCGTATGTTCAGCGGGCTAGTGCTTGATCATCACATGCCGCACGCAGGTGTAATCCTCAAGCCCATACATCGACATGTCCTTCCCATACCCTGAGTGCTTCTGCCCGCCATGGGGCATTTCACTGACCAGCATGAAGTGGGTATTCACCCAAGTGCAGCCGTACTGCAAGCGCGCCGCCAGGCGGTGGGCACGGCCTGTGTCGCGGGTCCATACCGATGAGGCCAGGCCGTAGTTGGAGTCGTTGGCCCATTCCAGCGCCTGCGCTTCATCGGTAAAGCGGGTGACCGATACCACTGGGCCGAACACTTCGTTGCGCACGATCTCGTCGTCCTGCTGGGCATCCGCCAGCACGGTCGGCTCGAAGAAGAAGCCGTCGCCGTCAATCGCCTTGCCACCGGTTACCAGGCGAATGTGCGGCTGGGCGATGGCCCGCTGCACCAGCCCGGCAACCTTGTCGCGGTGCTGGGCACTGATCAGCGGCCCCAGCTCGGTGTCCTCGGCCTCCTGCAAGCCCGGTTTCAGGCTCGCTACGGCTTCACCCAGGCGTTCGACAAAGCGCTCGTAGATACCGTCCTGCACATACAGGCGGCAGGCTGCGGTGCAGTCCTGGCCGGCGTTGTAGAAGCCGAAGGTGCGGATGCCATCGATGGCGGCGTCGATGTCGGCGTCGTCGAACACCAGCACAGGGGCCTTGCCACCCAGCTCCATGTGCATGCGCTTCACACTGTCGGCGGTGGCGCTGATGATGTGTGCACCTGTGGGGATCGAGCCGGTCAGCGACACCATGCGCACCTTGGGATGGTTGACCAGCGGGTTGCCGACGGTCTGGCCGCGGCCAAAGAGAATGTTCAGTACACCCGGTGGCAGCAGATCCTTGGCCAACTCGCCCAGGCGCAGGGCCGTCAGCGGCGTCAGCTCCGACGGTTTGATCACCACCGTATTGCCGGCTGCCAGGGCCGGGGCGATCTTCCAGGCCAGCATCATCAATGGGTAGTTCCACGGGGCAATCGAGGCCACCACGCCCAGCGGGTCGCGGCGGATCATCGAGGTGTGGCCTGGTAGGTACTCGCCCGCCGCCGAGCCGCCCAGGCAGCGCGCCGCACCGGCAAAGTAACGAAACACGTCGGCAATCGCCGGTATCTCGTCATTCAGCGCGGCGCTCAGCGGCTTGCCGCAGTTCTGCGATTCCAGCCGGGCCAGTTCATCGCCGTGGGCTTCGATGGCGTCCGCCAGCGCCAGCAAGGCCTGCGAGCGCTCTTTGGGGCTGGTTTGCGACCAGCTGTCGAAGGCCAGGTCGGCGGCGCGCACGGCGCTGTCAACCTGGGCCTCGGTGGCTTCGTTGATCTGCGCCAGGGCGGTGCCCTGCGCCGGGTCGAGCACGGTCCAGGCGGGGCCTTGGCCCGCGACCAGTTGGCCATTGATCAGCATCTGCGTTTGCATCGGGGACTCCTCCAGGGTCATTTGCCACTGCCCGCGACGCTTTCGCCGCCACGGGTCAGGTAATAGGCGCCAAGGATTGGCAGCATGGTCACCAGCATCACCAGCATGGCGACCACGTTGGTCACCGGTACGTCACGCGGGCGGCTGAGTTGGTTGAGCAGCCAGATCGGCAGCGTGCGTTCGTGGCCGGCGGTGAAGGTGGTGACGATGATTTCATCGAACGACAGGGCAAAGGCCAGCATGCCGCCGGCCAGCAGCGCCGAACCGAGGTTGGGCAGGATGATGTAGCGGAAGGTCTGCCAGCCATCGGCGCCCAGGTCCATCGACGCTTCGATCAGGCTCTGCGAGGTGCGCCGCAGGCGGGCGATCACGTTGTTGTAGACGATCACCACGCAGAACGTGGCGTGGCCGACCACGATGGTGAACACACCAGGCTCGATCCCCAAGGTCTTGAACGCCGAGAGCAGGGCGATGCCGGTGATGATGCCGGGCAGGGCGATGGGCAGGATCAGCATCAGCGAAATGCTCTCCTTGCCGAAAAAGCTGCGCCGGTACAGCGCAGCCGAGGCTAGTGTGCCCAGTACCAGCGCGATCAGCGTGGCGAGGCAGGCCACCTGCAGTGACAGCTTGATTGCCTCCAGCACATCGGGCCGGGCGAAGGCCACGCCAATCCACTTCAGGGTGAAGCCCTTGGGCGGGAAGCTGAACGCGGCGTCTTCGGTGTTGAAGGCGTACAGAAAGATGATCAGGATCGGGAAGTGCAGGAACAGCAACCCGCCCCAGGCCGCCAGGCGCAGCCCCGGTGATGCTTTTTCAGAGTGCATCGAAGGCCCCCAGGCGCTTGACGATGGACAGGTACACCGCGATTAGCACGATGGGCACCAAGGTGAACGCGGCAGCCATCGGCATGTTGCCAATCGCCCCCTGCTGGGCATAGACCATGCTGCCGATGAAGTAGCCGGGCGGGCCGACCAGTTGCGGCACGATGAAGTCGCCCAGGGTGAGCGAGAAGGTGAAGATCGAGCCGGCGGCGATGCCGGGGATCGACAACGGCAGGATCACCTGCACGAACGTTTGCCCCGGCCGTGCGCCGAGGTCGGCCGAAGCTTGCAGCAGCGACGGTGGCAAGCGCTCCAGCGAGGCCTGGATGGGCAGGATCATGAACGGCAGCCAGATGTACACGAACACCAGAAAGCGCCCCAGGTGCGAGGTCGACAGCGTGCTGCCGCCCACGCCAGGCACCGCCAACAGCGCCTGCAGCAGGGCATCCAGGTGCAACAACTGGACGAACCACTGGGCCACGCCGCCCTTGGCCAACAGCAGGGTCCAGGCATAGGTTTTGACGATATAGCTGGCCCACATCGGCATCATCACCGCGATGTAGAAAAATGCCTTGGTCTTGCCGCTGGTATAGCGCGCCATGTAGTAGGCGATGGGGAAGGCCAGCACCGCACTGGCCAGCGACACCGCCACTGCCATGCCCAGGGTGCGCAGGATGATGTCGAAGTTCGACGGGTTGAACAGCGCGGCGAAGTTGCCCAGGGTCAGGTCCGGGGTCACCGCCATGGTGAAATCGTCGAAGGTATAGAAACCCTGCCACAGCAGGTTCAGCAGCGAGCCCAGGTAGATTGCGCCGAACCAGGTCAGCGGCGGTATCAATAGCAGTGCCAGGTACAGGTTGGGGCGCCGGTACAGCAGGTTGGATAGGCCGCGCAGTGTGCTCATGTCAGCGGCCCTCGGTTTCCTGCAGCACCGTCATTGCCTCGCGGGGCCAGTGCGCCTGCAGCCGCTGCCCGGTCTGCCAGGCCTGTGCCTGTGCTTGCCAGCGGTCGTTGGCCTGGCTTACCGCCAGCAGTTGGCCGTTGTCCAATTGCAGCTCGTAGCGGGTGGCGCTGCCCTGGTACTGGATATCGCGCAACAGGCCGCTTACCTGCACTTCGTGGCTGGTGACCACAAGGTCGCCCAGGCGGATGTGCTCGGGACGGATGGAGAAGGGGGCCGGGCTGCCGTTGAGCTGCATGGCCAGCTCGCCACGTACCACGTTGGAGGTGCCGACGAATTCGGCGACGAAGGTGGTGGCGGGCTTCATGTACAGATTGCGCGGGGTGTCGACCTGTTCGATGCGGCCACGGTTGAACACCGCGACCCGGTCGGACATCGACAGCGCTTCGGTCTGGTCGTGGGTGACGAAGATAAAGGTGATGCCCAGCTGGCGTTGCAGCTTTTTCAGCTCCCCTTGCATCTGTTCGCGCAACTTCAGGTCCAGTGCGCCCAGCGGCTCGTCCAGCAGCAGCACGCGCGGCCGGTTGACCAGTGCACGGGCCAGGGCCACACGCTGGCGCTGGCCGCCAGACAGTTGCGCTGGTTTGCGCGTGCCGTAGCCGGCCAGGGCCACCATGGCCAGGGCTTCTTCGGCGCGACTATGGCGTTCGGCCTTGGCCACGCCCTTTACCTTCAGGCCATAGGCGATGTTGTCCAACACGTTCATGTGCGGGAACAGTGCGTAGTCCTGGAACACGGTGTTGACGTCACGTTGGTAGGGCGGCATGCCAGCGGCCTCCACCCCGTGGATGCGGATCGAACCGCTGGAGGGTTGTTCGAAGCCGGCGATCAGGCGCAGGCAAGTGGTCTTGCCCGAGCCGGAAGGGCCAAGCATGGAGAAGAACTCGCCATCGATGATATCGATGCTGACCTGGTCGACGGCCTTGACCTCGCCGAAGGTGCGGGAAACCTGGGTGAACTGGACGGCTAGGGGCATGCGTGGGCTCCGGGCAATGGGCTTGCTCCTGATCCTGCCTTTGCGCGCGTAAACCCGCGAAAAGGCAGGATCAGGCATTCAGGCAACCTCAGCGCCCACCCATGATTGCAATGTAGTCCTGGGTCCAGCGGCTATACGGCACGAACTTGCCGCCCTGGGCCTGTGGGGTTTTCCAGAAGGCAATCTTGTCGAAATTGTCGAAGCCATTGGTCTTGCAGCCCTCGGCGCCCAGCAATTGGCTGCCTGTACAGGCAGCCGGCACCGCCGGCAACGAGCCGAACCAGGCCGCCACGTCGCCCTGCACCTTCGGCTGCAGCGACCAGTCCATCCACTTGTAGGCGCAGTTGGGGTGCTTGGCCTCGGCGTGCAGCATGGTGGTGTCGGCCCAGCCGGTCGCACCCTCCTTGGGAATGGTCGAGGCCACTGGCTGGTTCTCGGCCTTCAGGCCATTGACCATGTAGCCCCATGAACTGGAGGCGACCACGCCTTCGTTCTTCACGTCGCTCATCTGCACCGTGGCGTCATGCCAGTAGCGGTGGATCAGCGGTTGCTGCTGGCGCAGCAGTTCCAGCACGGCCTTGTATTGCTCCTCGTTCAGTTCGTACGGGTCCTTGATACCCAGTTCGGGCTTGGCCGACTTCAAGTACAGGGCGGCGTCGGCGATGTAGATCGGCCCGTCATAGGCTTGCACGCGCCCCTTGTTCGGTTTGCCGTCAGGCAGGTCCTGCGGCTGGAACACAACGCTCCAGCTGGTTGGCGCCTGCTTGAAGGTATTGGTGTTGTACAGCAGCACGTTCGGCCCCCATTGATACGGGGTGCCATACACTTGCTTGTCGACCACGTACCAGCCGCCGTTCTGCAGGCGTGGGTCGATGTTTTTCCAGTTGGGGATCAAGGCGGTGTTGATCGGCTGTACGCGCTTGCCGACGATCAGCCGCAGCGAGGCGTCGCCCGAGGCGGTCACCAGGTCATAGCCGCCCTTGGTCATCAGGCTGACCATTTCGTCCGAGGTGGCGGCGGTTTTCACGCTGACCTTGCAGCCGGTTTCCTTCTCGAAACCGGTCACCCAGTCGTAGGCCTTGTCGCTTTCACCGCGCTCGATGTAGCCGGGCCAGGCGACGATGTCCAGGCGCCCCTCGCCGGCCCCCAGGGCCTTGGGCGGTTCGGCGGCCTGCAGGCTGGCGCTGGCCAGCACGGCGCCAGTCATGGCGCCGAGCAATGCGGTCTTGTGCACTGACATGGTGTTCCCTCTTCTTGGCGATCTTGTTCGGGGCAGTCATCAAGCAAGCGGTGAAGCAATCGTTATAAGCGTAGTGCGCGGGTGCGAGGTATTGGCGATATCGAGTCTAGTTGGCTTTTTGCCAGCTAACGCAACATCCGGAAGCAAATCCCTGCATGGCGTGTGCTGCGCCAAGCCTTACTCTGGCGCTTGAATCTTCTTACGTGGAGACACGCGCATGAATACTCGGGGTTTGCTTGATCAGCTCCTCAAGTCCGGCCAGCAATTGCTTGAAAAACAAGGCGGCGCCAACAAGCCTGGCGGCGCGTCAGGCGGGCTTGGCGGGCTGTTGTCTGGAGCAGGCGGCGGCCTGTTGGGTGGGGGGGCGCTGGGCTTGTTGCTGGGGAACAAGAAGGCGCGCAAGTACGGCGGCAAGGCTCTGACTTACGGTGGCTTGGCCGCGCTGGGCGTGTTGGCCTACAAAGCTTACGGCAACTGGCAGGCCAATCAGCGGGTAGCTGCAAGCGAGCCGCAAACCGTCGACCGCCTGCCGCCGGCCCAGGTCGAGCAGCACAGCCAGGCGGTGCTGAGGGCGCTGGTGGCAGCGGCCAAGTCCGATGGCCATATCGACGAGCGCGAGCGGGCGTTGATCGAGGGCGAGTTCACCCGCCTGGACAGCGACCGCGAATTGCAGCACTGGCTGCATGCCGAGTTGAACAAGCCGCTGGACCCGGCTGAAGTGGCCCGCGCCGCGCAAACGCCGGAGATGGCTGCCGAGATGTACCTGGCCAGCGTGATGATGGTCGACGAGGAAAACTTCATGGAGCGGGCCTACCTGGACGAGCTGGCCCGTCAGTTGCGCCTGGACCCAGGCTTGCGCCAGGCGCTGGATAGCCAGGCGCGGCTTGCCGCAGGTTAGTGATCGGGGCCGCGCAGCGGCCCCAATTGCCTTTGCCCAAATGGCGTGTCCATCAGCACTGCTGCCTGTTTACCCTTCACTTCACCCGCAAAACCGTAAGGCCTCTAGGCTATACTTCGGCGATTTTTCCCGCTCGTTGTGAATTCCTGAGGGCTGAATGTGAAAAACTGGACCTTGCGCCAACGGATCCTGGCAAGTTTCGCCGTGATCATCGCCATCATGCTGCTGATGATCGTGGCCGCCTATTCGCGGTTGGTGACCATCGAAACCGCCGAAGAGGCGGTAGGGACCGACAGCATTCCCGGGGTCTACTACAGCTCGATGATCCGCAGCGCCTGGGTCGATAGCTACGTCACCAGCCAGCAACTGGTGGGCCTGTCCAACCACCGTGAAATCACTTCGGCCGACATGGAGCTGTTCAAAAGCTTCGAAGACCGGCTCAAGCAACACATGGCCAGCTACCAGGCCACCATCCAGGACAAGGATGATCAAACCCGCTTCGACAACTTCGTGCAGTTGGAAGAGGGCTACCTGAAGATCGTCAACCAGGTGCTGGATACTTACCGCCAGCACAACTACGCCGAAGCCGAACGGCTGATCATCGAAGTGCTGACCCCGGCCTGGGTAGATGGGCGCAAGCACTTGAATGAAGTGATCGAGAACAACCGGGCATCAGCCGACGCCGCCACCAACGAGATCGTCAGCGCCGTGAGCACGGCCAAGGGCAGCATGGTCGTTTCGCTGCTGCTGGCAATCGTTGCCGCTGGCATCTGCGGCTTGCTGCTGATGCGCGCCATCACCGCGCCCATGCAACGTATCGTGCATGCCCTCGACAAGCTGCGCTCGGGCGACCTGAGCATGCGCCTGAGCCTGGACCGCAAGGACGAGTTCGGTGCCATCGAAAGCGGTTTCAACGAGATGGCCGAAGCACTGGCCAACCTGGTAGCCCAGGCGCAACGTTCGTCGGTGCAGGTGACCACCTCGGTTACCGAAATTGCCGCCACGTCCAAGCAACAGCAGGCCACCGCCACCGAAACGGCCGCCACCACCACCGAAATCGGCGCCACCTCGCGAGAAATCGCCGCCACTTCGCGCGACCTGGTGCGCACCATGACCGAAGTGACGACCGCCGCTGACCAGGCCTCCAGCCTGGCAGGCTCCGGGCAGCAGGGCCTGGCGCGCATGGAAGAGACCATGCACCAGGTGATGGGCGCAGCCGATCTGGTCAACGCCAAGCTTGGCATCCTCAACGAGAAAGCCAGCAACATCACGCAGATGGTGGTCACCATCGTCAAGGTTGCCGACCAGACCAACCTGCTGTCGCTCAACGCCGCCATCGAGGCAGAAAAGGCCGGCGAATATGGCCGCGGCTTTGCCGTGGTCGCCACCGAAGTGCGCCGCCTGGCCGACCAGACCGCCGTCGCCACCTACGACATCGAGCAGATGGTGCGCGAGATCCAGTCGGCCGTGTCGGCTGGGGTCATGGGCATGGACAAGTTCTCCGAAGAAGTGCGCCGCGGCATGTTCGAAGTACAACAGGTGGGCGAGCAGCTCAGCCAGATCATCCACCAGGTGCAGGCCCTGGCACCGCGCGTGCTGATGGTCAACGAAGGCATGCAGGCCCAGGCCACCGGTGCCGAGCAGATCAACCAGGCGCTGGCCCAGCTCAGCGATGCCAGCACCCAGACCGTCGAGTCGCTGCGCCAGGCCAGTTTTGCCATCGATGAGCTAAGCCAGGTGGCCGCGGGCCTGCGTGGCGGCGTGTCGCGCTTCAAAGTCTGACCGCGATGAACGACTTGCAACCGCGCCCCGCGCGGGCGAAAAACGCCAAGGGGGCGTTGTACCTGCAGTTTCGCATCAGGGCGCAGCGTTTTGCCCTGAGCGTGCACGAGGTGATCGAGGTGTTGCCGCGTCAGCCGCTCAAGCCGATTGCCCAGGCACCTGCCTGGGTCGCCGGTATCCTCGCTCATCGTGGCCAGCTGGTGCCGGTGATCGACCTTGCCGCGCTGAGCTTTGGCCAGCCAGCGGCGCAGCGCACCAGCACCCGCCTGGTGCTGGTGCACTACCGTGGCAGCCTGCAGCTTGGCTTGATTCTGGAGCAGGCCACCGAAACCCTGCGGTGCCAACCCGACGAGTTTCAGCCCTATGGGGTGGACACCGGCGAAGCGCCTTATCTGGGCCCGGTGCGCCAGGATGCCCAGGGCATGCTGCAGCGCATCGAAGTCAATGACCTGCTGCCCGACGCTGTGCACGAATTGCTGTACACGCAAGACCCGACAGGGATGCCTACATGAACGAACAGCGTTTATTCCGCTTCTTGCGCGAGCGCATTGGTCTGGACGTGGAGTCGGTGGGCGCGCCCATGGTCGAGCGCGCACTGCGCCAGCGCTGCGTGGCTGCAGGCGCGATGGACCTGGACGATTACTGGCTGCGCCTGCAGCAGTCGGCGGATGAGCAACAGGCGCTGATCGAAGCGGTGATCGTCCCGGAAACCTGGTTTTTCCGTTACCCCGAATCCTTCACTGCGCTGGCCAGCCTGGCCCATAAACGCCTGGCCCAGCTGGCGGGTGCACGCCCATTGCGCCTGCTCAGCCTGCCGTGCTCGACCGGCGAGGAGCCGTATTCGCTGGCCATGGCCTTGCTCGACGCTGGCATCGCGCCGGGGGCATTGCTGATTGATGCTATGGACATCAGCCCCAGTTCGGTAGCCAAGGCAAGGCTGGCCGTGTATGGGCGCAATGCCTTTCGTGGCAGCGAACTGGGCTTTCGTGAGCGCTACTTCGATGCCCTCGACGAAGGCCATCGCCTGCATGAACGGGTACGCCAGCAAGTCAGCCTGCAGGTGGGCAACGTGCTTGACCCGGCGTTGGCCAGCCGCGATGGCCTGTATGACTTCGTGTTCTGTCGCAACCTGTTGATTTATTTCGACGTGCCGACCCAGCAGCGTGTGTTCGAGGTGCTCAAACGCCTGCTGCATCCGCAGGGTGTGCTGTTCATCGGCCCGGCCGAGGGCAGCTTGCTGGCACGCCTGGGCATGCGTCCGCTGGGGATCCCCCAGTCGTTTGCCTATGTGCGTCAGGAAGGCGACAGCGCCCCGATGGACGTGGTACCCGCCCAACCGGTGAAGCGAACGTTGGCGACGTTGCCCACAGCGGGGTATCCACCGCCCAGCGCGCCGTTGCCACCGCCGCTGCGAGTGTTGCCTGTGGCGGCCAGGCCGGCGCCGGCCCGCGAGCACAAGCACGAGGGGGCCAGTGAGTTGCTGGCCAGCATTGCCCGCCTGGCCAATGCCGGTGCCAGCGAGCAGGCCCGGGGCGAGTGCCAGCGCTACCTGGGCCAGTACCCGCCGTCGGCGCAGGTGTACTACTGGCTGGGGCTGCTCAGTGATACCGAAGGCGATGCGCAGCAGGCGCTGACCCACTACCGCAAGGCCCTGTACCTGGAACCACAGCACCCCGAGGCGCTGGTGCACCTGGCGGCCTTGCTGGCGGCCCAGGGTGACCTGGCCGGTGCCCGGCGCCTGCAGGAACGGGCGGCGCGGGCTGGCCGGGAGTCTGAACGATGAACAGTGAATCCGCGATGCAGTTGCTGGCCGAGGATGACGCGCACATCGACGACTGCTGGAACCGCATTGGCGTGCATGGCGACAAGCAGTGCCCGCTGCTGGAGCAGCATGTTCATTGCCGCAATTGCGAGGTGTATGCCGCCGCGGCCACGCGTTTGCTCGACCGCTATGCGCTGATGCAGGACCACCAGGCTGCAGTAGCGCAGCCGGTCGAAGAAAACACCGGCCGCTCCATGCTGCTGTTCCGCCTGGGCGAAGAGTGGCTGGCGCTGGCTACCGCCTGCCTGGCCGAGATCGCCCCGTTGCAGGCGGTGCATTCGCTGCCGCATCAGCGCTCGCGGCTGCTGCAGGGGGTTGCCAATGTGCGCGGTGCGTTGGTGCCGTGCCTGTCACTGGCTGACTTGCTGGGTGTGCAAGCCGGTACCGCCGAGCAGCGTGGCGGCCGGGCGATGCCACGCATGCTGATTCTGGCCGCCGAAGGTGGGCCGGTGGTGATGGCCGTCGAGGAAATCGACGGTATTCACCGGCTCGACCCACTGTTGCTTGGCAGCGGCCAGGACGCCACACGCTTCACCTCCGCAGTCCTGCAGTGGCGCGGCCGCAGTGTGCGGGTGCTGGACGATCAACACTTACTGTCTGCCGTGCAGCGGAGCTTGTCATGACCCCAGAGCAAATGCGCGACGCATCGTTGCTCGAACTGTTCAGCCTGGAGGCCGAGGCGCAGACCCAGGTGCTCAGTGCCGGCCTGATGGCATTGGAGCGCAATCCCACCCAGGCCGACCAGCTCGAGGCCTGCATGCGCGCCGCCCACTCGCTCAAGGGGGCCGCGCGCATCGTCGGGGTGGATGCGGGCGTCAGTGTCGCCCATGTCATGGAGGATTGCCTGGTAGCGGCCCAGGAAGGCCGTCTGCGGCTGACCGCCGAGCATATCGATGCACTCTTGCAAGGCACCGACCTGCTGATGCGCATCGCCACGCCAGGCGATGCCGGCGCGCAGGCGACCTTGCCGGTGTTTCTTGCGCAAATGGCCAACCTGCTTGACCCAGGCGCTGCTGCCATTCCTGCGGCGCCGTTGGTGGCACCCGTGCTGCCGGAGCCACCCCCGGCAACCCCGACGTCGGCCCCGTTGGTGGTGCCAGCCGAACCGCCGGAACCAGAGCCCGAGCCCCAGCCGGCCCTGCGGCGCAAGGCCGGCAAGCGCGCCGGGGAAGGTGCCGAGCGGGTACTGCGTGTTACCGCCGACCGCCTCAATAGCCTGCTCGACCTGTCCAGCAAGTCGCTGGTGGAAACCCAGCGGCTCAAGCCTTACCTGGCCACCCTGCAGCGCCTCAAACGCATGCACGGCCAAGGCATGCAGGCGCTCGATGGCTTGCGTATGCAGCTGGAGGACAGTGGCCAGCGCAGCGAGGTGCTCGAAGCCCTGGCGCAAACCCAGCGCCTGCTGGCGGAAACCCAGCAGATCCTGCAGCAACAGGCTGCGGACCTGGACGAATTCGGCTGGCAGGCCAGCCAGCGTGCACAATTACTGTATGACACGGCTCTGGCTTGCCGAATGCGGCCGTTTGCCGACGTGCTGACTGGGCAGAGCCGCATGGTCCGTGACCTGGGCCGCTCGCTGGGCAAACCGGTGCGCTTGGTGGTGGAAGGGGAGAAAACCCAGGTCGACCGCGATGTGCTGGAAAAACTCGAAGCACCGCTGACCCACTTGTTGCGCAATGCCGTCGACCACGGCATCGAACTGCCCGAGCGGCGCCTGCTGGCGGCCAAGCCGGACGAGGGGGAGATCCGCCTGAGGGCGTCGCACCAGGCCGGCATGCTCAGCCTGGAGCTGATCGACGATGGCGCCGGCATCGACCTGGAGCGCTTGCGCAGCAGCATCGTCGAGCGTGCCCTGTCGCCGGCCGACACGGTGGCGCGGATGAGTGAAGCGGAGCTGCTGACGTTCCTGTTCCTGCCCGGTTTCAGCCTGCGCGACAAGGTTACCGAAGTGTCCGGGCGCGGCGTGGGGCTGGATGCGGTGCAGCACATGATCCGCGAGCTGCGCGGCTCGATCGAGCTGACTCAGGTGGCGGGGCAGGGGTGTCGCTTCCATCTGCAGGTGCCACTGACCCTGTCGGTGGTGCGCAGCCTGGTGGTCGAGGTGGGCGGTGAGGCTTACGCTTTCCCGCTGGCCCATATCGAACGCACGCTGGAAGTGACCGCCGAACAGATCGTGCAGATCGAAGGGCGTCAGCACTTCTGGCACGAAGGCCGGCATATTGGCCTGGTGGCCGCCAGCCAGTTGCTCAACCGCCCGGCCGGGCAAAGCGACGAAGCCAGCCTGCGGGTGGTGGTGATCCGTGAGCGCGAGCAGCTGTACGGCGTGGCCGTGGAGCGGCTGGTGGGCGAACGGGTGCTGGTGGTGATGCCCCTCGACCCACGGCTGGGCAAGGTACAGGACATTTCCTCCGGTGCCTTGCTCGATGATGGCTCGGTGGTGCTGATCGTCGATGTCGAAGACTTGCTGCGGTCGGTGGAAAAACTGCTCAGCACCGGTAGCCTGGAGCGCATCGAGCGCGGCAGCAGCGGTGCCCGTGGGGTGGCCCGCAAGCGCATCCTGGTGGTCGACGATTCGCTGACCGTGCGCGAACTGCAGCGCAAGCTGTTGGGTAACCGTGGCTACGACGTGGCAGTGGCAGTCGATGGCATGGACGGCTGGAACGCCCTGCGCGGTGAGGACTTCGACTTGCTGATTACCGACATCGACATGCCGCGCATGGACGGCATCGAGCTGGTCACCCTGGTGCGTCGCGACCAGCGGCTGCAGTCGTTGCCGGTGATGGTGGTGTCCTACAAAGACCGTGAGGAAGACCGACGGCGTGGTCTGGATGCTGGCGCGGACTACTATTTGGCGAAAGCCAGTTTCCACGACGATGCGTTGCTGGATGCTGTAGTCGAGCTGATCGGAGGTGCTCAGGGATGAAGATCGCCATCGTCAATGACATGCCCATGGCCGTGGAGGCGTTACGCCGGGCAGTGGCCTTCGAGCCCGCGCACCAGGTAGTGTGGGTGGCCAGCAATGGTGCCGAGGCGGTGCAGCGCTGCTGCGAACAACTGCCCGACCTGATTCTCATGGACCTGATCATGCCGGTGATGGACGGTGTCGAGGCGACCCGGCGGATCATGGCCGAAACCCCGTGCGCCATCGTCATCGTCACGGTCGACCGCAAGCAAAACGTGCACCGGGTGTTCGAGGCGATGGGCCATGGCGCTCTCGATGTGGTCGACACCCCGGCGTTGGGTGCTGGCGATGCCCGCGAAGCGGCGGCCCCCCTGCTGCGCAAAATCCTCAATATCGGCTGGCTGGTCGGTCAGCAGCGTGCCCCAGCCGCAAGGCCGGTAGCCGCTCCGCTGCGCGAGGCTTCGCAGCGTCGCGGGCTGGTGGCAATTGGCTCGTCGGCGGGCGGCCCGGCGGCGCTCGAAGTGTTGCTCAAGAGCTTGCCGGCAGCGTTTCCGGCGGCCGTCGTGCTGGTCCAGCATGTGGACCAGGTGTTTGCCGCAGGCATGGCCGAATGGCTCAGCAGCGCAGCCGGCCTGCCGGTGCGCCTGGCCCGTGAAGGTGAACCGCCGCAGCCAGGGCAGGTGTTGCTGGCGGGGACCAACCACCACATTCGCCTGCTACAGAACGGCCAACTGGCCTACACTGCCGAGCCTGTCAATGAAATCTACCGGCCCTCGATCGATGTGTTCTTCGAGAGTGTGGCACGTTACTGGAATGGTGATGCCGTGGGCGTGCTGCTCACCGGCATGGGCCGTGACGGTGCCCAAGGCCTGAAGCTGATGCGTCAGCAGGGCTTTTTGACCATTGCCCAGGACCAGGCCAGCAGCGCGGTGTACGGCATGCCCAAAGCTGCTGCGGCCATTGATGCCGCAGTGGAAATTCGCCCGCTGGAACGCATAGCCGGGCGCTTGACGGACTTTTTCGCAAAATGACGAAACGTATTGAATCACGCCGCAAGGCCGGTAGTGATCGGGTGAACAGGTATGAATGACTTACCGATCGAAGGTTTCGCGACCACCAACGAGAACTCGGCGATGGTGCTGTTGGTCGACGATCAGGCAATGATCGGCGAAGCGGTGCGGCGTGGTCTGGCCAATGAGGACAACATCGACTTCCACTTCTGTGCCGACCCGCACCAGGCGGTGCTCCAGGCCATGCGCATCAAGCCTACGGTCATTCTCCAGGACCTGATCATGCCTGGCCTGGACGGTTTGACCCTGGTGCGCGAGTACCGCAACAACCCGGCGACCCAGGACATTCCGATCATCGTCCTGTCGACCAAGGAAGACCCACTGGTCAAGAGCGCGGCGTTTGCCGCCGGGGCCAACGATTACCTGGTCAAGCTGCCGGACACCATCGAACTGGTGGCGCGTATCCGCTACCACTCGCGCTCCTACCTGACGCTGCTGCAGCGCGACGAGGCCTACCGCGCCTTGCGCGTCAGCCAGCAGCAACTGCTCGATTCCAACCTGATGCTGCAGCGGCTGATGAACTCCGATGGCCTGACCGGGCTGTCCAACCGCCGCCATTTCGACGAGTACCTGGAGCTGGAATGGCGCCGGGCGATGCGTGAACAGCAGCAGCTGTCGTTGCTGATGATCGACGTGGACTACTTCAAGGCCTATAACGACAGCTTCGGCCACCTGGCCGGCGACGAGGCCTTGCGCCAGGTGGCCGAAGCCATTCGTGGCTCGTGCTCGCGGCCGACCGACCTGCCGGCGCGCTATGGCGGTGAAGAGTTCGCCCTGGTGCTGCCCAACACCTCGCCAGGCGGGGCACGCCTGGTGGCCGAAAAGCTGCGCCAGACCGTGCTTGGCCTGGGCATCCCGCATACTGCGCCGGTGGCCGAATCGTTCCTGACCGTGAGCATTGGCCTGGCTACCCAGACCCCGGCCGTCGGCAGCCATTGCCGGCAGCTGATCTCGGCAGCGGACAAAGGCCTGTACCAAGCCAAGAACAGCGGGCGTAACCAGGTTGGCATCGCCTGAGCAGGATTGCGCGGACCGTGTAGGCGCGGTGCAGCTTTCTGAACAGACTACCGCCCGGCGGGTCTGCCGCCATGCTGCGGACTCGGTTATACTCGCAGGCTTTTCACCGAATTCGTGCGAGTAGCCAGCCCATGGAAATCCAACCGATCCTGAACACCATCAAGGACCTCACCGAGCGTTCCCAGTCCATTCGGGGGTATCTTTGACTACGATCACAAGCATGACCGCCTGATCGAAGTCAACCGCGAGCTGGAAGACCCCAACGTCTGGAACAAGCCCGAGTACGCCCAGGCCCTGGGCCGCGAGCGTGCCATGCTGGCGCAGGTGGTCGAGACCCTGGACAAATTGTCCAACGGCCTGGGTGACTGCCAGGACCTGCTCGACATGGCCGTCGAGGAAAATGACGAAAACGCCGTCGGCGACGTCGTGGCCGAGCTGGAAGAGCTGGAAGAAAACCTGGCCAAGCTTGAGTTCCGTCGCATGTTCAGCGGCGAGATGGACATGAACAACGCCTACCTGGACATCCAGGCCGGCTCTGGTGGTACCGAAGCGCAGGACTGGGCCAACATCCTGCTGCGCATGTACCTGCGCTGGGCTGACAAGCGCGGTTTCGACGCCACCATCATCGAGCTTTCCGAAGGTGAAGTCGCCGGCATCAAGGGCGCCACCGTGCACATCAAGGGCGAGTACGCCTTCGGCTGGCTGCGTACCGAAATCGGTGTGCACCGCCTGGTGCGCAAGAGCCCGTTCGACTCCGGTGCCCGTCGCCACACCTCGTTCTCGGCAGTGTTCGTGTCGCCCGAAATCGACGACAAGGTCGAGATCGAGATCAACCCGTCCGACCTGCGCATTGACACCTACCGCTCCTCCGGTGCCGGTGGTCAGCACGTGAACACCACCGACTCGGCCGTACGTATCACCCACGTACCGACCAACACCGTGGTGGCGTGCCAGAACGAACGCTCCCAGCACGCCAACAAAGACACCGCCATGAAAATGCTGCGGGCCAAGTTGTACGAGCTGGAAATGCAGAAGCGCAACGCCGCATCGCAGGCGCTGGAAGACAGCAAGTCGGACATCGGCTGGGGCCACCAGATCCGTTCCTACGTACTGGATGACTCGCGCATCAAAGACCTGCGCACAGGCGTAGAGCGCAGCGACTGCCAGAAAGTGCTGGACGGCGACCTCGACCAGTACCTGGAAGCAAGCCTCAAGCAAGGGCTGTAAGCCGCACTCCACTGCCGCGATACCTGGCTGCCCGCCGGTATCGCGTGCCCTGCCCGAAAAGGGCAACGAATACCTGATGGAAAGAATGACGACATGAGCGACCTCAAGACCGAATCGCAAGACCTGCAACAGGAAGAAAATGCCCTGATCGCCCTGCGCAAGGAAAAACTTGCCGCCGAGCGCGCCAAGGGCAACGCCTTCCCCAACGACTTCCGTCGCGACAGCTACTGCAACGACCTGCAGAAACAGTACGCGGACAAGACCAAGGAAGAGCTGGAAGCAGCCGCGATCCCGGTCAAGGTTGCCGGCCGTATCATGCTCAACCGTGGCTCGTTCATGGTTATCCAGGACATGACTGGCCGTATCCAGGTCTACGTCAACCGCAAAACCCTGCCCGAAGAAACCCTGGCTGCGGTCAAGACTTGGGACCTGGGCGACATCATCAGT
This sequence comes from Pseudomonas sp. NBRC 111132, assembly GCF_001320565.1. Lineage (NCBI taxonomy): Bacteria > Pseudomonadati > Pseudomonadota > Gammaproteobacteria > Pseudomonadales > Pseudomonadaceae > Pseudomonas > Pseudomonas sp. NBRC 111132. The sequence continues at coordinate 57,843 of NZ_BCBI01000019.1, read as the reverse complement.
GCCGAAGGCACCCTGGCCCGTTCCGGCAAGGGCGACCTGTACGTCGAAATGACCAATGTGCGCCTGTTGACCAAGTCGCTGCGCCCGCTGCCCGACAAGCACCACGGTCTGACCGACACCGAGCAGCGCTACCGTCAGCGTTACGTCGACCTGATGGTCAACGAAGAAACCCGCCACACCTTCCGTGTGCGTTCGCAGGTGATCTCGCACATCCGCAAGTTCCTCATCGAGCGTGACTTCCTCGAAGTCGAAACGCCGATGCTGCAGACCATTCCAGGCGGCGCGGCGGCCAAGCCGTTCGAAACTCACCACAACGCCCTGGACATGGCCATGTTCCTGCGCATCGCGCCGGAGCTGTACCTCAAGCGCCTGGTGGTGGGTGGCTTTGAAAAGGTGTTCGAGATCAACCGCAACTTCCGTAACGAAGGCGTTTCGACTCGTCACAACCCTGAATTCACCATGCTCGAGTTCTACCAGGCCTACGCTGACTACCGCGACAACATGGACCTCACCGAGGAACTGTTCCGTGAGCTGGCGCAGCTGGTACTGGGCAGCACCGACGTGCCGTACGGTGACAAGGTGTTCCACTTTGGCGAGCCGTTCGTGCGCCTGTCGGTGTTCGACTCGATCCTCAAGTACAACCCCGAGCTGACCGCTGCCGACCTGCAGGACGTCGACCGCGCCCGCGACATCGCCAAGAAGGCCGGTGCCAAGGTGCTGGGCCACGAAGGCCTGGGCAAGCTGCAGGTGATGATTTTCGAAGAACTGGTCGAGCACAAGCTGGAGCAGCCGCACTTCATTACCGAGTACCCGTTCGAAGTGTCGCCGCTGGCCCGTCGTAACGACGACAACCCAGCCGTTACCGACCGCTTCGAGCTGTTCATCGGTGGCCGTGAAATCGCCAACGCCTACTCCGAGCTCAACGATGCCGAAGACCAGGCCGAGCGCTTCCTGGCCCAGGTGGCCGAGAAGGACGCCGGTGACGACGAAGCCATGCACTACGACGCCGACTTCGTGCGTGCACTGGAGTACGGCATGCCGCCGACCGCCGGTGAGGGTATCGGCATCGACCGCCTGGTGATGCTGCTGACCAACTCGCCGTCGATCCGCGACGTGATCCTGTTCCCGCACATGCGTCCGCAGGCCTGAGTGATTTGAACGAGCCGCCTTTCGAGGCGGCTTTTTCTTGCCTGAAGCTTTATGTTGTTTGTACTGGCCTCTTTGCGGGCACGCCCGCAAAGAGGCCGGCACTGATGAAACGTTGTCCAATGAGGTATACCCGTGACACCCGCCATGCCTGACCAGGGCGCCGCCGGCATTGCCACCGCCGTCGCCGAAAGCGTGCAATACCAAGGGCGCAAGACTGCCCGCCAAGGCAGCGAACAGCGTCGCCAGCTGATCCTCGACGCCGCCATGCGCATCGTCGTGCGCGATGGTGTACGCGGCGTGCGCCACCGCGCAGTGGCCGCCGAGGCTGGTGTGCCATTGTCGGCCACCACCTACTACTTCAAGGACATCGAGGACCTGCTCACCGATACCTTCGCCCAGTACGTCGAGCGGAGCGCGGCCTACATGGCCAAGCTGTGGGCCAACACCGAGGTGGTGTTGCGCCAGTTGCTGGCCCAGGGCGATGGCAGCCAGCAGGCACGGGCGCGGTTGGCCGACGAAGTGGCGCGCATGACCGCTGACTATGTGCAGCGGCAACTGCTGAACCGCCGTGACTTCCTGATGGCCGAGCAGGCCTTCCGCCAGGAGGCGCTGCTTTGCCCGCGCCTGGCCGAGCTGGTGTGCGCCCATGAGCAGATCCTGTTGCACGGCACCCGGCAATTGCTGCAGGTAGTGGGTTCGCGGCAACCGGAACAGGACGCCCAGATGTTGACGGCGATTATCGAGCAGATGGAATATCAGGGCCTGCTCAAGGATGCGAATGCGCAAGCCGATGGGCAGATGCTCGCTATGCTTACCCGATACCTGCAGCTTGTGCTGGCATCGGCCTGAGCCGAGATCGACTTTTCAAGGAGAACCTGATGAAAGCCTGGCGTGTGGTGTTGTTGACTCTGTCATTCCTGCTGCTGGGCGGTTGTCTGGTGACCTTCCATGAGCCATTGCCCAGCAACCAGGCGGCGCCCAAGGCCCTGCTCGGCAAGTGGAGCAGCAAGGACGCCTGGGGCGAGCCGCTGAAGCTGACCATCAGCCGCAGTGGTGGCGATGCCTACAAGGCAGTGGCCACGGCCAAGGGCAAGGCCCCTGAAGAATACGTGTTCACTGTGTCGCGCCACGGCAACCGCTGGTACCTGTCGGCTGGTGTGCCCAAGCGCCTGGGTGGCAACTTCCTGATTGGCGGTTTCGACATCGTCGATGGCAAGGAACTGGTGGTCTACAACCTGGATGTCGAGCAGGTGCAGCAGGCGGTGGACAAGAAAGAACTGACCGGGCGTAGCACCGAGGTGCCAGAAGACAACGGCGATGGCGTGTTGATCGACAGCCCGTCGGCGCGGGTGCTGGCGTATCTGGACGACCCGGCCAACTCCGACCTGTTCGTCGAGGTGGCGCGGTTCCAGCGCTCCGGCAAATGACCGTGTTGGCTTCCTCGCGGGCAGGTTTCTTGTACTAGAAAGGAGTCCCCGGTGGACGAATACCAGCAAACCATCCGCGCCCTGTCCGACCGCATCGTCGCGGCGCAGACCCCGATCCGGGTCCTGGACGCGGTGAAGTGGGACGACAACATTCGCCAGGGCTTCCTCAAGGCCAAGGGCAAGGAGCCGCCGGCGGTTGACCGCGCCTACTACCAGTCGCGCCCGCTGTCGTTCGACTCCAGCGCGGTCAAGGCCGAGTTTCAGGGCATCGAGCGCGACATCATTCGCCAGCTCGGCCAGTTCAACCCGGTTGGGCAGATCATGAAGCGTATGTGCCGCGAGTACCGCATGGTCGTGCGCATGCTCGAAGCGCGCGGCACCGAGGACTTCGGGTTGATCTCCCAGGAGCTGTACGGCGCGGCCTCGGATGCCTTCCACGCCGGTGACCCGACCCTGGCCGACCTCGGCATGATGTTCTCAGACTACCTGAACAACATTGACGGCCGTGGCGACCTCAAGGACGAACCCAAGAATCTGACGGCCAAGGAGGCCGTGGACATTCTCCAGCGCCGGCTGAACAAGGTGTTCGGCGAGGCCGAGGAAACCATTCGCGTATTCGAGTCTGACGGCATCGTCGCCGATGCTGCGGCCGGTGCCGACTACATCAAGGTGCGCGCCGACGCCATGTTCAACGTCCGCGACGTGCGCGCCCTGGAGGTGCACGAAGGGCTGGTGCACGTGGGCACCACACTGAATGGCCAGAACCAGCCTATCTGTACCTTTCTGGCCAAGGGCCCGCCCTCGTCGACGGTGACCCAGGAAGGCCTGGCCATCCTCATGGAAGTGATCGCCTTTGCGTCCTACCCCAGCCGCTTGCGCAAGCTCACCAACCGCACCCGCGCGATCCACATGGTCGAGGAGGGCGCCGATTTCCTCCAGGTGTTCAACTTCTTCCGCGAGCAGGGCTTCGAGATGGCGCAGAGCTACAGCAACGCCAGCCGGGTGTTCCGCGGCTCGGTGCCCAATGGCCTGCCATTCACCAAGGACTTGTCCTATCTCAAGGGCTTCATCATGGTTTACAACTACATTCAGTTGGCCGTGAAGAAGGGCAAGCTCGAACAGATCCCGTTGCTGTTCTGTGGCAAGACCACCCTGGAAGACATGCGCACCCTGCGTCAGCTGGTCGAGGAGGGTTTGGTCGAGCCACCCAAGTACCTGCCCGAACAGTTCCGCGACCTTAACGCGCTGTCGGCCTGGATGTGCTTCTCCAACTTCCTCAACCACCTGAGCCTGGATCGTATTGAAGCCGACTACGCGAACATTCTCTGAGTGCTGCCGCCTGCTGGCCCTGGGCTTGGTTCTGCTGGGGCTTGGCGGCTGCAGCAGCCTGCTGTTCTACCCCGAGCGTGGCCAGGCCTTCACCCCTGAGCGGGCCAAGCTGGCGTATCGCGATGTCACCCTGAACACTGCTGATGGCCTGCGCCTGCACGGCTGGTGGCTGCCGGCCAAGGCCGGGGTCGATGTCAAAGGCACGGTGCTGCACCTGCATGGAAACGGCGGCAACCTGCCTGGACACCTGGGGGGGAGCTACTGGCTGCCGGAGCAGGGTTACCAGGTGTTGATGATCGATTATCGCGGCTACGGCTTGTCCCAGGGCCAGCCGAGCCTGCCGGACGTGTACCAGGACATTGCCGCCGCCATGGTTTGGCTGGACCAGGCGCCCGAGGTCAAGGGCAAGCCACTGGTGCTGCTGGGGCAGAGCCTGGGTGGCGCCATGGCCATTCATTATCTGGCGGCCCACCCTGAGCAGCGCCAGCGCTTCAGCGCGCTGGTGTTCGATGGCGTGCCGGCCAGTTACCGCGAGGTGGGGCGCTATGCCCTCAGCACCTCGTGGATGACTTGGCCGCTGCAGGTGCCGCTGTCGTGGCTGGTGCCGGACAGCGACAGCGCGATCCGTTCGATCGAGCAGCTGAGCAGCCCGCCCAAACTGTTCTTCCACAGCATCGACGACAACCTGGTGCCGATGGACAACGGCATTCGCCTGTACCAGCACGCACCAGCACCAAGGGTGCTGCAACTGACCCGAGGCGGCCATGTACAGACCTTCGCTGACCCGACCTGGCGCCAGGTGATGCTGCGTTTCCTTGATGACCCCAGCCATTTCAACGGCCTGCGGCGGCTTGCCGAAGTGCCCAATTTCCCTGACGAGAAGAACAAGCAATGAGTGAAGAACGCAACGCCATCCCGCTGATCCTGACCGGCATCGGTAGCATCATCGTGACGGTGGGGGCTTTGTGGTACTACGGTTACCTGCATTTCGCCAAACCCGAGGATGCCCTGTTGCTGCAGGACTTCACCATGCTCAAGACCATCCCCGGCGAAGACTACAAGGTGTCGCTGGACCCGGCGGCGCAGGTGGCCCAGTGTGTGGACGGCGTGCTGGTGCTGTTCGACAACCAGCAAAAAGGCCTGACCGGCGTGCTGGTGGACAACCGCAAGCGCGCCGTGCGTTGCATGGGCGAGGAAACTCCACAGCAGGTGCAGTGATGTTGCCTGTATCGGCCCCGTAGCGGGTGTGCCCGCGAGAGGTCGGAACAGGCAAAAGAAAGCCCCGCGTCGATCGCGGGGCTTGTCATTTCAGCTGGCCAGTCTTACTGCTGGGCCTGACTCACCGTACGCGGTGCCACCGGCTGGTTGTCGTTGGAGATGGTCACCTCCACCCGACGGTTTTGCGCCCGCCCCGAGTTGCTGCCGTTGTCCGCTACCGGGTACTCCTTGCCATAACCCTGGGACACGATGCGTGCAGGGTCCACGCCGGCGCGCACCAGTGCCATGCGCACGGAGCCTGCGCGGCGTTCGGACAGGCTCTGGTTGTAGTTGGCCGAGCCGACACTGTCGGTGTAGCCCTCGACAATCACCTTGCGCTCCGGGTTTTCCTGGAGGAACTGGGCCAGCTTGGTGATGTTCGGGTAGGCGTTGCTCTTGAGTTCGGCTTTGTTGAAGTCGAACAGCACGTCGCCGAAGGTCACCAGCGTACCGCGGTCGGTCTGCTTGGCATTGAGGCTGTCCTGCAGCTTGGCGATCTGCGCGTCGCGGGCATCCAGCTTGGCCTGGGCACGCTGGGCCGAGGCATTTTTCAGCTCGCCTTCGGCGGTGCGCAGGGCAATGGTCTGTTTCGCCACTTCAATACGTTGGTTGGTCAGGTAGGCGAGCTGGTCGACCTGCTTCTGGTCTTCACGGTCCATGTAGGCCTTGTCGGCCTTGTTCAGCCAGTCCTGGGCGTCCTTGGTCTCCAGGGCCGCGACCTTGCTCGATTGCGGGTCGCTCTGCAGCGAGGAGAAATTGGTGCGGGCCGCTTCCAGGTTGGCATTCGGGTCGTGCGAGCAGGCAGCGAGACCGACGCTCAGGGCCAGCAGGGCGGGAATCATGACGTGTTTGCGCATAGTGTTCATCCTTTGATCGTGTGCGAAGGCTAAGGTTGGCGGGGCAGGGCTCACTGAGCGCTGCGCAGGCCTTCCTCACGTACGTCCTGAATGCCCTGGCGGGCATCCTGCACGGCCTTCTGGGCCTTGGCCGCCTGGGCCTTGCGTTCGGCGAGGCGTGCGTCCCACTCGGCCTGTTGGGCCAGGCGCTTGGCCTCGTCGTACTTCTTGTCATGCATGGCGATCTCGGCCTGCTTGAACTTGTCCTGGGCCGCTTTCATTTCCACGGCGGCAAACTCGGTACCGCCAGCACTGACGGCGGAGTTCACAGCAGACTGGGTAACGGCATACTGCTCGGTGGGTGGGTTGCCCGCACAGCCGGCCAGGACCAGGCTACTGCCGAGGGCCAGCGCGGCCAGCTTGAACCCGCGCACATGAGTGGATGACAGTTTGCGGGTGCGGGTCTTCATGATGGTCAGCTCCATTGGATCACTCCTGATAACGACGATGTCCGTAGCAGTCCATCGCTCAATCCCTGACAAAACCGCGCGCTTCAGCTCAACGGTGCACGAGGGCAGTGTGCAGGGTTTTAGCGTGATGGCTATTGGCTCCGACTCGACCGTTTTTCGAATGGTTCAGAAAAAAATGCGCTGCGAGCGGATTTTTTTCTGACTGATTGGTCAGCGAGGATTTGCTGGAACTTTCTCGGCCGAGGGCGGTATTCCGGGCCTTTCAGGGGCCCGGAACATGGAGGGCAGGCTATTTTTCGTTATCGACGGCAGTGTTGCTCAAGCTGTGCAGGTGCTGGCGCGACAGGGTGAGAAAGCGTGGAGTAGGGCCGACATCCTCGTACAGCGGGTCGCCTTCTTCATCGGTGGCGATGACCTGCCGGCCCTGCACATAGGGGAAGCTGGCTTCAAGTTCTTCGAGGGCGGCGGCGACCAGTTCGCCGAGCAGTTCTTCGGCGGTGCGCTTGGGGTACATGTCGATCAGCGCGGCCAGGCGCGCCTCGGACTCCAGGTCCAGATGCAAGACATGCCCTGTGCGACTGAGCGTGCCAGCGGCATTCTGTTCCCAGTGCTGGGCGAGTTCACGGATTTTCATGATGACCTCTGGTTACGCCTGCTAAGGCTGCATGGCATGGGAGTGCTGTGCTTTCACTTTAGTTTGCTTTGACCGATCACGGCTTGCCATGGCTGCGCGGCAAGGGGCACTCTTTGACAGAGCTGTGTACAGGAGTGCGCCAGAGCCGCGCCAAAGAGAGGGCCAATGACCGATATCGATGTGCGTTTGCGTGAAGATGTCCATGTGTTGGGTGAACTGCTTGGCGAAACCATTCGCCAGCAGCACGGTGATGCGTTCCTGCAGAAGATCGAGGACATTCGCCACAGTGCCAAGGCCGACCGCCGTGGCCCCGGTGAGCAACTGAGCTCGACCCTGGCGGACCTTGCCGAAGACGACCTGTTGCCTGTGGCCAGGGCCTTCAACCAGTTCCTCAACCTGGCCAACATGGCCGAACAGTACCAGTTGATCCGCCGCCGCGACGCCGATCAGCCCGAGCCTTTCGAAGCGCGGGTGTTGCCTGAGTTGCTGGCGCGTCTGAAGCAGGCTGGCCACAGCAACGATGCCTTGGCCCGACAACTGGCCAAGCTCGACATCCAATTGGTGCTCACCGCTCACCCCACCGAGGTAGCCCGCCGCACGCTGATCCAGAAATACGACGCCATTGCAGGCCAACTGGCCGCGCAGGACCACCGCGACCTGAGCCCGGCCGAGCGCCAGCAGGTTCGCGAACGCCTGCGCCGGCTGATCGCCGAAGCCTGGCACACCGAAGAAATCCGCCGCACCCGCCCCACGCCGGTAGACGAAGCCAAGTGGGGCTTCGCAGTGATCGAGCATTCGCTGTGGCACGCCATCCCCAGCCATCTGCGCAAGGTCGACAAGGCCCTGCTGGAGGCCACTGGCCTGCGCCTGCCGCTGGAGGCCGCGCCAATCCGCTTTGCCTCGTGGATGGGCGGTGACCGTGATGGCAACCCCAACGTGACCGCTGCCGTCACCCGCGAAGTGCTGCTGTTGGCGCGCTGGATGGCCGCCGACCTGTTCTTGCGCGACATCGATGCATTGGCTGCGGAGCTGTCGATGCAGCAGGCCAACGACGCCCTGCGCGAACGGGTCGGCGACAGTGCCGAGCCTTACCGCGCCGTGCTCAAGCAACTGCGCGACCGCTTGCGGGCGACACGAGCCTGGGCGCACTCGGCCCTGGCCAGCAACCAGCCGGCCGGTGCCGAGGTGCTGGTGGATAACCGCGACCTGATCGCGCCGCTGGAGCTGTGCTACCAGTCGCTGCATGATTGCGGCATGGGTGTGATCGCCGAGGGGCCGCTGCTCGACTGCCTGCGCCGCGCCGTTACCTTCGGCCTGTTCCTGGGCCGCCTGGACGTGCGCCAGGACGCTGCCCGCCACCGTGATGCGCTGACCGAGATCACCGATTACCTGGGCCTGGGGCGTTATGCCGATTGGGACGAAGAGCAGCGCATCGGGTTCCTCCAGGCCGAGCTGAAAAACCGCCGGCCGCTGTTACCTGCGCATTTCAAACCGCAGGCGGATACCGCCGAAGTGCTGGCCACTTGCAAAGAAGTCGCCGCCGCGCCGGCTGCCTCGCTGGGCTCGTATGTCATCTCCATGGCGGGTGCCGCCTCGGATGTGCTGGCCGTGCAACTGCTGCTCAAGGAAGCTGGCCTGACTCGCCCCATGCGCGTGGTGCCGCTGTTCGAAACCCTGGCCGACCTCGACAACGCCGGCCCGGTGATGCAGCGCCTGCTCGGCCTGCCGGGCTATCGCGCCGGCCTGCGTGGCCCGCAGGAAGTGATGATCGGTTACTCGGACTCGGCCAAGGACGCTGGCACCACCGCCGCTGCCTGGGCGCAGTACCGTGCCCAGGAAAATCTGGTGCGAATCTGCGCCGAGCATCAGGTCGAGCTGCTGCTGTTCCACGGCCGTGGCGGCACCGTTGGGCGCGGCGGTGGCCCGGCGCATGCGGCGATTCTGTCGCAGCCACCGGGTTCGGTGGCGGGGCGTTTTCGCACTACCGAGCAGGGCGAAATGATCCGTTTCAAGTTCGGCTTGCCGGGTATCGCCGAACAAAATCTCAACCTGTACCTGGCGGCCGTACTCGAAGCCACACTACTGCCACCTCCGCCACCGCAGCCGGCTTGGCGCGAGTTGATGGACCAGTTGGCCGCCGATGGTGTGAAGGCTTACCGCAGCGTGGTGCGGGAGAACCCCGATTTCGTCGAGTACTTCCGCCAGTCGACGCCAGAACAGGAGCTGGGGCGCCTGCCGCTGGGCAGCCGCCCGGCCAAGCGCCGCGCCGGGGGCATCGAAAGCCTGCGGGCCATCCCATGGATCTTCGGCTGGACCCAGACCCGGCTGATGTTGCCGGCCTGGCTGGGCTGGGAGACCGCACTGAGCAACGCCTTGGCCCGTGGCCAGGGTGAGTTGCTGGCGCAGATGCGCGAGCAGTGGCCGTTCTTCCGCACCCGCATCGATATGCTTGAAATGGTGCTGGCCAAGGCCGATGCGCAAATTGCCGAGGCCTACGACGAACGTCTAGTGCAACCGCACTTGCTTCCTTTAGGTGCGCACCTGCGCGACCTATTGTCGCAGTCGTGCCAGGTGGTGCTGGGCCTGACCGGGCAGCCGGTGCTACTGGCGCACAGCCCCGAGACGCTGGAATTCATCAGCCTGCGCAATACCTACCTGGACCCACTGCACCGCCTGCAGGCCGAGTTGCTGGCTCGCTCGCGCAGCCGCGAAGCCGCTCTGGACAGCCCGTTGGAGCAGGCCTTGCTGGTGACCGTGGCGGGTATTGCCGCCGGGTTGCGCAACACCGGCTGAGGGCATGCCCGGGCCATGCCTGGCGAGTGCCGGGCAGGCCCGGCACAAGGACGGGGAGGGTGGTTGCGCCGGGCGCAACCGCCAGTCTGCTGAGCCGCAAGTGGCGCATTCCTGCAACTTTGGGACGCTTGTCTGGCTGCCGAGCGCTGTGTATCTTGAGCAGCCTTCTGACCGATTTATGGTCATACCCGATTTTCCGGACTTGGCCCTGGTTGCCGAATCCATTGAATTTCATAAAAAAATTTGAGGAGCACGAGATGCGCGTAATTCTGCTGGGAGCTCCCGGGGCCGGTAAAGGTACTCAGGCAAAGTTCATCACCGAAAAGTTCGGTATCCCTCAGATCTCCACCGGTGACATGCTGCGTGCCGCCGTCAAGGCCGGCACCCCGCTGGGCCTGGAACTGAAGAAAGTCATGGATGCCGGCCAGCTGGTTTCCGACGAGTTGATCATCAGCCTGGTCAAGGAGCGCATTGCCCAGCCTGATTGCGCCAACGGCTGCCTGTTCGATGGCTTCCCACGCACCATCCCGCAAGCCGAAGCCATGGTGGCTGCTGGTGTCGACATCGACGCCGTGGTCGAAATTGCCGTGGATGACGAAGAAATCGTCGGCCGCATGGCTGGCCGCCGTGTGCACCTGGCCTCGGGCCGCACCTACCACATTCAGTACAACCCGCCGAAAGTGGAAGGCAAGGACGACGTCACTGGCGAAGACCTGATCCAGCGCGACGACGACAAGGAAGAAACCGTTCGCCATCGCCTGTCGGTCTACCACACCCAGACCAAGCCGCTGGTGGACTTCTACCAGAAGCTGTCGGCCGCCAATGCTGGCAAGCCGAAGTACAGCCACATCGAAGGTGTCGGTTCGGTCGACGCCATCACTGCCAAGGTCCTGGCAGCCCTGAGCTGATCCTGGATTGACGCACATCGACAACGGCCCGCTTGCGGGCCGTTGTCGTTTATACTGCCGCTCTTTTCATTCGCACCTGGATACCCGTTCGATGACCACCCTGCTGGCCCTGGATACCGCCACCGAAGCCTGTTCCGTCGCGCTGCTGCATGACGGCAAGGTAACCAGCCATTACGAGGTGATCCCGCGCATGCATGCCCAGAAGCTGCTGCCGATGATCAAGCAACTGCTGGCCGAATCTGGCGTGGCACTGAATGCGTTGGATGCCATTGCCTTCGGCCGTGGCCCAGGTGCGTTCACCGGTGTGCGCATCGCCATCGGCGTGGTCCAGGGCCTGGCCTTTGCCCTCGAGCGCCCGGTGCTGCCGGTGTCCAACCTGGCCGCACTGGCCCAGGGTGCGTTGCGCGAGCAGGGCGTGCAGCAGGTGGCGGCTGCCATTGATGCGCGCATGGATGAAGTGTACTGGGGCTGCTACCAGGCTACGGCGGGCGAAATGCGCCTGGTCGGCCGTGAGGCGGTATTGCCGCCTGAGCAGGTGGCTCTGCCGGCGGGCAGCAATGGCGAGTGGTTCGGTGCCGGCACCGGGTGGGGCTACGCAGAGCGGCTGGCGGTGCAGGTGGCGGCCAGCAACCCTGGCGCGTTGCCCAATGCCCTGGACGTGCTCAGCCTGGCGACCTTTGCCTGGGCACGTGGCGAGGCAATCGTCGCCGAGCAGGCGCAACCGGTGTATCTGCGCGATAATGTAGCTACGCCCAAGAAGCACTGAGTGCTGTTCGTCGGTTATCGCCGATCACGCTAAAACCTTTTGTGCGATCTGTGGTCCAGTTATCACTCAAGCATTAGCGACGGAACTCTGATGCTGCTAAATTGCCATCATTGGTCCTGAGTGCTCATGCCATGCGTATCGACGGTTTCTCCTCGCAGTCCTATCCGGTCAAGCGCGCCCCGCGCAAGGCAGCGGTGCGTGACGAGGCCATCGACGATGCCGAGGTGGTCGAGGAGGCCGAAACCGCCCCGCAGGAAGCCACCGCCCGCCGCCGCAGCGGTGGCCTGCCAGCCCGCCAGCAGGACATGGTCTTCCCCCGCGCCCGTGACCGCCGCACTGCCACCGCGCTGGCCAGCTACCTGAGCACCGCCGGTTTTAACGACTGGGACATGGAAGTACTGGGGCTCGACCTGTACATTTAGTGGATGAGTCCATCCCCACTGCCTTACTTTCTCGGTTGCCCGTCATGGAGCGAAAACGCCTGGCGCGACTACTTGTACCCTGCCGACGCCAGCAGCAATGAAATGCTTGGCTTCTACAGCCAGGTGTTCAACGCCGTCGAAGGCAACACCACCTTCTACGCACGCCCCGCCCCCGGCACCATTGCCCGCTGGGCGCAGGTGATGCCCGCGCACTTTCGCTTTACCGCCAAGTTTCCAAGGGACGTCAGCCACGAGGGCGACCTGCGCGATCAGCTTGAGCCTGCCTTCGATTTCACCCGGCTGATGGCCCCGCTGGGCCAGCGCGTATCGCCCTACTGGCTGCAGCTTCCGGCTCAGTTCGGCCCTGCACGCCTGGGCGAGCTATGCCACTTCCTCGATGAAATTGCCGTGCCAGTGGCGGTGGAAGTGCGCAACCAGGCCTTTTTCGCCAAGGGGGAGGAAGAGCGGCTGCTCAACCGCCTGCTGCACGAACGTGGCGTCGAACGTATCTGCCTTGACCCGCGTGCGCTGTTCAGTTGCACCTCCCGCGACCCTGCCGTGCTGCATGCGCAGTCCAAGAAGCCCAAGGTGCCGCCACGGCCGGCCGCCTTCAGCCAGCATCCGCAGGTGCGCTTCATTGGCCATCCCGAACTGCAGGCCAACGAAACCTTCCTTACGCCCTGGGTAGACAAGGTTGCTGGCTGGATCGAGGAGGGCCGCAACCCGTACATCTTCCTGCACACATCGGACAACCGCTTGGCAGCCGCCTTGGCTCAGCGCTTTCACCAGCGGCTGATGGCACGCCTACCGGGCCTTGCACCTTTGCCGGAATTGCCCCGTGCGCCCGAGGTCGAACAACTGGGGCTACTCTGACCTTTCCCTGACTGCCGGAGGTTGAACCATGGACGTGCAAACCCTGAGAGCCGAAGCTTTCAAGGCGCTACACGCGCGCGAAGGCGCGTTCGTCATCCCCAACCCGTGGGATGCCGGTTCTGCCAAGTTGCTCGCCAGCCTGGGGTTCGAAGCGCTGGCCACCACCAGTGCGGGCCTGGCCTTCAGCCTGGGTCGGCCAGACGCCGAAGGCGCCTTGAGCCTGGACGATACCCTGGACAATGCCGGCGAGATCGTCGATGCCACCGCGTTGCCGGTGGCCGCCGATCTGGAGAACGGCTTTGGCGACTTGCCTGAAACCTGTGCCCAGACCATCCTGCGTGCTGCCGAAGTCGGCCTGGTCGGTGGCTCCATCGAAGATGCCAGTGGCCGCAGTGATGCGCCCATCTACGATTTAGGGTTGGCCGTGGAGCGTGTGCGCGCCGCTGTGCAGGCGGCGCGTAGCCTGCCATTCCCGTTCACCTTGTGCGCCAGGGCAGAAAACCTGCTGCACGGCCGCATGGACCTGGACGACACCATCCTGCGTCTGCAAGCCTATGCCGAGGCCGGCGCCGATGTGCTGTACGCCCCCGGCCTGCGCACGGTGGAAGAAGTGCGCGCGGTGGTGCAAGCCGTCGCACCGCGCCCGGTGAATGTGCTGATGGGCATGGCGGGCGTGCCGCTGAGCGTGAACCAGTTGCAGGACCTGGGGGTGCGCCGTATCAGTGTTGGTTCGTCGCTGGCCCGTGCTGCACTCGGGGCCTTGCACCGGGCCGCGCTGGAAATTCGTGATGAGGGCACGTTCGGCTATGGTGAGCAGGCACTGCCGTTCGCTCAGCTCAACGACCTGTTTCGCCGCTGATGAGGGCAGTGCTGGCGCTGTTGGCCGGCCTGCTGCTATTGGCGGGCCTGGCCTGGCACCTCGGCTGGCGCTTGCCTGGCGCATGGAACCCGTGGGCGCCGCTGGACGTGCGCCAGCCGCCCAACCTGCTGACGCCGTACAAGCTGTCGCGCTTGCGCGATGACCCGGCGTTGTGCCGTCAAGCGCTTGAAACCAGCCAACTGCGCTACCGGGCACAAGCTGACAGTCAGGCTTCGGCCGACTGCCTGCTGCAAAATATCTGGCGCATTGACGGCGGCCAGGCGCGGCTCAGCAGCAGCTTCCTGGCCAGTTGCCCGTTGGCGGTGGCCTATGCGCTGTTCGAGAAGCATGGGTTGCAACCGGTGGCGCAGCGGTTACTGGGCCAACCCGTGGCGCAAGTCGATCACCTGGGCAGCTTTGCCTGCCGCAATGTCTACCACCGCAAGCAAGGCCGCTTGAGCCAGCACGCGACGGCCAATGCGCTGGATATAAGCGGTTTCCGCTTGCAGGACGGTCAGCGCATCGTGCTGGCGCGTGACTGGCAGGCGGGTGGGCAGAAGGCGGAGTTCTTGCGTCAGGTGCAGCAGGCGGCTTGCAAGAGTTTCAGCACGGTGCTTGGCCCGGACTACAACGCCGCGCACCGTAATCACTATCACATGGACATGGGGCGCTGGCAGATCTGCCGTTAGCCTCAGGCGTGAACGCGCACGTTGTTCAGCACCACCGGGCGCGCCCAGTGCATGTCGAACTCCAGGTCGTTCTGCTGCTTGGCCAGGGTGGCATGGTCGAACGGCTCGGGTGCTGGGTCCAGCAGGTTGGTCTCGAACTCGGCGATGGGCAGGAACAGCGAGCGCGGAGCAGGGCCTGGGCCGGGCTCGGCAAGCGGTTGGCCCTGGTTCATCACGACGGGGCGCAGCCAGCTGTTGTTGATGTCCAGCTGGCGTTGCTGCTCGATCAGCTCGATGGCGCTGAACGGCTCGGGGGCCGGTGGCAGCAACTTGGCTTCAAGCTCTGCCTTGGGCAGGAACAGCGGTTCGGGTGGTGCCACCACGGTGTCTTGCACCGGGCAGGCGCGCTGGGCGTCGATCATGGCCAGCGCACGCGCACCGCCGACGGGTTCGCCGCTGTCCTGGTCGTATTGCGCGAACGACTGGCTGACGCTGTCTACCGGCTCTTCCTGTTGCTCGGCCATGGCCCGGGCAAAAAAATCCTGCCACAGGTGGCTGACGCCCCCGAGTGCCTGGGTGTTGTGCTGACTGTAGTTGCCGACTGGCGACAAATAGGTCAAGCCGATGGGAAGAGTATCTGACATGGCAGTCGCGCGCGTTGTGCTCTGGCAGAATAGCGGGATATTGCCTGTATCGGCTGTGACGGCCGATACATTAATGGCGGGGTTCAATTTTCAGGTGTATGTGATGGAAGAGCAGGGCACAGGTATCCGGGTCGAGGCGTTGTCGGCTGAATTTGCGGCGCAAGCCGCTGCGTGGGCTGAGCGCCTGGAGCTGCCGCTGCACGACGAGGCCGCTGATTTCGCCGTGCAGGTTGGCGCTGATGGCTTGCAGATTCAACAGTTGGGGCCCCAGGCGCCTGGGCCGGTGCGGGTGGACTTCGTTGAAGGCCAGGCCGCGCACCGGCGCCAGTTTGGCGGTGGCAACGGGCAAATGATCGCCAAGGCCGTGGGCATTGCCCAAGGCGTGCGGCCACAAGTGCTGGACGCCACGGCGGGGCTGGGCAAGGACGCGTTCGTACTAGCCAGCCTGGGCTGCCAGATGACCCTGATCGAACGCCAGCCGCTGATTGCCGCGCTGCTGGAGGATGGCCTGGCACGGGCTCGCGCGGATGAAGAAGTGGGGGCGATCGTCGGGCGCATGCGCCTGCTGACCGGCAACGCCATCGAGCGCATGCGCGCCTGGGAAGGCGAGCCACCACAGGTGATCTACCTCGACCCGATGTTCCCGCACCGGGACAAGAGTGCGCTGGTGAAAAAAGAAATGCGCGTATTCCGGCCGTTGGTGGGTGATGACCTGGATGCCCCGGCCCTGCTCGAAGCAGCCTTGGCGCTGGCCAGCCACCGGGTGGTGGTGAAGCGCCCGCGCAAGGCGCCGATCATCGACGGGCCGAAGCCCAGCCATAGCCTGGAAGGCAAGTCGAGCCGGTATGACATTTACCCGAAGAAAGCGCTGAAAGCCTGATTCCTGAAATCTGACCGGCAAGCGCGGTCGTTGTAGGAGCGGCCTTGTGTCGCGAAAGGGCTGCAACGCAGCCCCAGGATTTTGGCGCTCACGCGAAAATTGCCGGGGCCGCTTTGCGGCCCTTTCGCGACACAAGGCCGCTCCTACAGTGATTGCATCGCCTGACAGCTTTACGTTCTACCTGTGGGGGCCGGCTTGCCAGCGATAGGCTCAGTACAGTCAGCCTGCTGCCTCAGGGTTTGAATGCCCGCAAGAACACCCCTACCACCTCGCGCACATGCGCCTCGGCTTCATCCCCTTCCAGTGGTGCTGCGCACCCCAGTAGCAAGCGGTAATCCGGGGCACCCTTGACCAGGCAGAAAAAGTGCTCCGCCGCTCGCAACGGGTTGTCGACGCGCAGCAGCCCGCGCTCATGTGCGCCGCGCAGCAGCGCTTCCATCCCGGCCAGCACACGCTTGGGTCCGGCTTCGTAGAAGTACTCGCCAAAACTCGGGTCCAGGCTGCCCTGGGCCATGATCAGGCGGCTGAGCTTGACCGCCTCGTCACTGCTGATCAGCGCCTGGAAGCCACGGGCAATGGTCAGCAGCACTTCGTCCACCGGTGCCCCCTCGGGGTACTCGAACAGCAGGTCTGGCAGCTGGATCTGGCAGGTGGCCATGACCGCCGAGCAGAACAGGGTCTGCTTGTCGGTGAAGTGGCTGTACACGGTAAGTTTTGAAACACCTGCCGCCGCAGCGACCGCATCCATGCTGGTGTTGGCGTAGCCAAGGCTGAGGAACAGCGTCTTGGCCGCTTCGAGAATCGCCTCGCGCTTGGCCAGGTCCTTGGGCCGGCCCGGGCCGATGGGTGCGTCGTTGGACATTGTGGTCTGCATCTGGTTGAAGAATCACCATCTTAACGGGTCAAGCGCGATCCGGCTAAAACCCGGTCACATTGCCTGCTGTCCGCCAGCCGACAGTTGATCGACAGTGATGTCGTCGTTCAGGCACCAGGTTGTTGTGTTTTTAAATAAATTACTGATTTATAAGCATTATTTTGTTGGCATGAATCGTGTTGATAGAGCATCAAGGGTGCCTGACAAGGGTGCCGAGCCTATTGAACAGGAGTCCCCATGCCACGTGAAATTCGTTTGAACGCCTTCGAGATGAACTGTGTCGGCCATCAGTCGCCCGGCCTGTGGCGCCACCCCAAGGACCGCGCTTGGCAATACAAGGACCTGGACTACTGGACCGACCTGGCCAAGCTGCTGGAACGCGGCAAGTTCGACGGTGTGTTCATCGCCGACGTGATCGGCATCTACGATGTGCTGGGCGGCAATGGCGACGCGGCCATCCGTCAGGCGGCCCAGGTGCCGGTGAACGACCCCTTGGCCCTGATCACCCCGATGGCACTGGTGACCGAGCACCTTGGTTTCGGCCTGACCGCCTCGCTCACCTTCGAGCACCCGTACCCGTTCGCCCGTCGGTTATCGACCCTGGATCACCTGACCAAGGGCCGCATCGGCTGGAACATCGTCACGTCTTACCTCGACAGCGGTGCACGCAACCTGGGACAGAAGGCGCTGAGCGACCATGATGCTCGCTACGACTACGCCGACGAGTACCTGGAGGTGCTGTACAAGCTGTTCGAGGGCAGCTGGGAGGACGGTGCGGTGGTGCGCGACCGCGAGACCGGCCTGTTCACCGACCCGCGCAAAGTCCACGAGATCCGTCATCAGGGCAAGCACTTCCAGGTTCCGGGCATACACCTGTGCGAACCGTCCCCGCAACGCACTCCCGTGCTGTATCAGGCAGGGGCGTCCAGCCGTGGTAAAAACTTCGCCGCGGGCCACGCCGAGTGCGTGTTCGTCGCCGCGCCCTCCAAGGTCATCCTGAAAAAGACCGTGGCCGACATTCGTCGCCGGGCCGCCGAGGCAGGGCGCGATCCGCGCAAGGTGCTGATCTTCAACATGCAGACGGTGATAGTCGACGAAACCGACGCCAAGGCCCAAGCCAAATGGCAGGAGTTGAAAAGTTACGCCAGCTACGAAGGCGCCCTGGCGCTGATCTCTGGCTGGACTGGCATCGACTTCAGCGAGTACCAGCCCGACCAGGTGCTGGAGCATATCCACACCAATGCCATCCAATCGGCTGTGGAGGCGTTTTCCACCGCCGACCCGAACAAGCAGTGGACGGTGCAGGAACTGGCCGACTGGGTCGGCATTGGCGGCTTTGGCCCGCTGATCGTCGGCAGTGCGCAAACTGTGGCGGACGAACTGCAGGCCTGGGTCGAAGAAACCGATGTCGATGGCTTCAACCTGACCTATGCCCTGGCCCACGAAACCTTCCGCGATGTGGTCGAGCTGCTGGTGCCCGAGCTGCAGCAACGTGGCGCCTACAAGACCGAGTACCGCCCCGGCACCCTGCGCGAGAAACTGTTCGGCGACGGCCCACGGCTGCCGGCCAGCCACCCGGCCGCTGGCTACCGCGACCTTGCCCGTCAAGCCGAACCTGTCTGAAATACCCGGGGCTGCGCAGCAGCCCCAGTCGATGACTCAGGACTGCTTGGCACCCCCACCAATCTGCCATACATACGGTGGTTCGGTACCGTTCACCTGCCAGTCGCCGATAATCCGCTCCTTGTAGATCACCGGGTTGTGTGAAGCCGCCGTGCGGGCGTTGCGCCAGTGGCGGTCGAGCTGGCGGCTGGTGCTGGTGGTGGAAGCGCCCAAGGCATTGAACAGGTCGCTGGTGGCGCGCAGTACCAGATCGATGGTGGCCACTTGCGCCTGGGCCGATTCCAGCTCGGCAACCACATTGGCCTGCTGCTCAGCGGCCGAATCATTGGCGAAGCGTGCCAGGTAGGCCTGCTGGATGGCCTCGGCGGCACGCAGGGTCGCAGCTTCGGCGGCATACACCTGGCCCGAGGCCTTGCCGATCACTTGCAGCACCTGTGGGTCCTGGCTGACGGCAGCACCGTTGCCATGGCTGAATACCCGTGTGCGCTTGCTGGTTTCCTGGCCGAAGTCGCGCACGGCTGCACGCCCGGAGCCGGTGATCACCGCCAGCAGCACCAGTTGGTAGAACGCGGTCTGGTATTTGAAACGGGTGGCGAAATCGATGATGTTCTCTTCCTCGACCACGGCATTTTCAAACACCGAAGTACCGCTGCCGGTGGTGCGCTGGCCGAAGCCGTCCCAATCATCGTTCTGGCGGATACCGGGCTGCTGAGTGCGGATGGCAGCGATTACATCGGCGCCGGTGTCCTCGCGCCGGGCGAACAGGTCGATCCAGTCGGAGAACAGGCTGCCAGTGCTGTAGTACTTGGTGCCGTTGACTACCCACTGCTCACCCAGGCGCGAAACGCGGGTGATGACATCGCCAATCTTCACTGCGCCGATCTCGGTCCAGGCACAACCCACCAGATCACCGGCGACAAAACGCTGGAACCAGACATCCTGCGGTGCGCTGGCGTGGGCATTGAGGCGGTCTTCGACGAAGGCGAAATGGCCGCGCAGGGCCTGGGGCACGTTGGAGTCGGCTTCGGCCAGCTCGATCAGCAACTGGAACAACTGCGGCAAGGATGCCCCGCCACCGCCATGCTCGACCGGCACGCGCACGGCGCCAAAGCCGGCCTCCTTCAGCCACTGGATAGGTGCATGGGGCAAGGTACGGTTGCGCTCGCGCTCCACGCTGCTATCGGCAATGCGGGTGAAGATGGGCCTGAAGCGTGCGGCAAGCGTGGCGTAGTCGGTGCCGTTGGCGGGGACGGGCAGGTGTTGTTCGAGGGCAGTCATCGGAATACTCCAGGTACATGAAGGAGGGGTATGTACCCGGTGATTGCACAGGTCGTGCCGAGCGCAGAAACGCACGGGGGCCGGGGTTTGCGGCGTGTTTCGCGGTTTGCGGGCTGTGGCGGGACAGGGCAAGTTGTTGATTGGCTGTGGGCCGAACAACAGCGGGTAGCGGTTGGAAAAGCGCCAGGATTTCTTTGTAACGCTGGCTTCACGCCATCGCTCGGCTGACTTAATATACCCGCCAGTACAAATATTCGAAGTGCCCACCGCGAAAGGATTCATCATGTTGCGCCATGCCTTGTCCATCGCCTTGCCCGCCGCCGCCGTGCTGTTTCTGGCGGCGTGCGGCCAGGAAGCCGCCCCACCTGCCGCGCCCCGCCCGGCGCTGGTGGTGCAGCCGCAGCCGGCCGCAGCCGCTGCCGACAGTTACCCCGGTGAAGTGCGTGCGCGCTTCGAGCCGGAGCTGGCTTTCCGCATTGGCGGCAAGGTCAGCAAGCGCTTGGTCGAAGAGGGCCAGCGGGTCAAGGCCGATCAGCCGCTGGCCGAACTGGACCCGCAAGACGTGCGCTTGCAATTGGAAGCCAACCGCGCCCAGATGGCGGCCGCCGAGGCCAACCTGTCGCTGGTGCGTGCCGAGCGCGACCGCTACCAGAAGCTGCTGGAGCGGCAGATGGTCAGCCACTCGCAGTACGACAACGCCGAAAACCTCTACCGTGCAGGCCTTGCCCGCTTGAAGCAGGCCAAGGCCGAGTTCGACGTGGCCGGCAACCAGGCCGAGTACGCCGTGCTGCGTGCGCCGCAGGCCGGGGTGATTGCCAAGCGCCAGGTTGAAGTGGGCCAGGTGGTCGCCGCCGGGCAGACCGTGTTCACCCTCGCCGCCGATGGCGAGCGGGAAGTGGCCATCGGCCTGCCGGAGCAGCAGTTCGCCCGCTTTGCCGTGGGCCAACCGGTAAGCGTGGAGCTGTGGTCGCACCCGCAGGAGCGTTTCCAGGGGCGCATTCGCGAGCTGTCACCGGCTGCCGACCCGCGCTCGCGCACCTTCGCGGCGCGTATCGCCTTTGCCACGGCGGCCACACCGGCCGAGCTGGGCCAGAGCGCCCGGGTATTCATTGCCCATGAAGGCCAGATCCCGCTGGCGGTACCGCTGTCGGCTGTGACGGCGGAAAACGGCCAGGCCTACGTGTGGCGGGTGAACAAGGACAGCCGCCTGGAGCGGGCAGTGGTGCGCTTGGGCGCCTACGGCAGCGACAGCGTACCGGTGCTCGAGGGCCTTGCCCCCGGCGACTGGGTGGTTGCCGCCGGTGGCCATGTACTGCGCGAGGGCCAGGCGGTACGGCCTGTGGACCGCAGCAACCGTGTAGTGAACCTGACGGCCAAGGAGTAAGTCCCGATGGGTTTCAACCTTTCTGCCTGGGCGCTGCGCAACCGCCAGATCGTCCTGTTCCTGATGATTTTGCTGGCGGCCATTGGCGCCATGTCCTACACCAAGCTCGGCCAGAGCGAGGACCCGCCGTTCACCTTCAAGGCCATGGTCATTCGCACCCTGTGGCCCGGCGCCACCGCCGAAGAAGTGTCGCGCCAGGTGACCGAGCGTATTGAGAAGAAGCTGATGGAAACCGGCGAGTACGAGAAGATTGTCTCGTTCTCCCGCCCCGGCGAATCGCAGGTCACCTTCATGGCCCGCGACTCGTTGCATTCCAAGGACATCCCCGAGCTGTGGTACCAGATCCGCAAGAAGGTCGCGGACATCCGCCACACCTTGCCGCCGGAAATCCAGGGCCCGTTCTTCAACGATGAATTCGGCACCACCTTCGGCAATATCTATGCGTTGACTGGCGAGGGCTTCGACTATGCGGTGCTCAAGGACTACGCCGACCGTATCCAGATCCAGCTGCAACGGGTCAAGGACGTGGGCAAGGTCGAGCTGATCGGCCTGCAGGACGAGAAAGTCTGGATCGAGCTGTCCAACCTCAAGCTGGCCACCTTGGGCGTGCCGCTGGAAGCCGTGCAGAAGGCGTTGCAAGAGCAGAACGCGGTGAGCACCGCCGGCTTCTTCGAGACGCCCAGCGAGCGCCTGCAGCTGCGCGTGAGCGGGCGATTCGACAGCGTCGAGCAGATCCGCCAGTTCCCTATTCGCGTGGGTGACCGCACCTTCCGCATCGGCGATGTGGCCGAGGTGCACCGTGGCTTCAACGACCCGCCCGCGCCGCGCATGCGCTTCATGGGCGAGGATGCCATTGGCCTGGCGGTGTCGATGAAAGACGGCGGCGATATCCTGGTACTGGGCAAGGCCCTGGAAGGTGAGTTCGAACGCCTGGCGCACAACCTGCCAGCCGGTATGGAGCTGCGCAAGGTCTCGGACCAGCCGGCGGCGGTGAAGGCCGGCGTGGGGGAGTTCGTCCAGGTGTTGGCCGAGGCGCTGGTCATCGTGCTGCTGGTGAGTTTCTTCTCGCTGGGCCTGCGCACCGGCCTGGTGGTGGCGCTGGCCATCCCGCTGGTGTTGGCCATGACCTTTGCCGCCATGCATTACTTTGGCATCGGCCTGCACAAGATCTCCCTCGGTGCGCTGGTGCTGGCCCTGGGCCTGCTGGTGGACGATGCGATCATTGCCGTGGAGATGATGGCGATCAAGATGGAGCAGGGCTACGACCGCCTTAAAGCGGCCAGTTATGCCTGGACCAGCACGGCCTTCCCGATGCTCACCGGCACCCTGATCACGGCGGCAGGTTTTCTGCCGATTGCCACGGCGGCCTCCAGCACCGGCGAATACACCCGGTCGATCTTCCAGGTGGTCACTATTGCGTTGCTGGCCTCGTGGGTGGCGGCCGTGGTGTTCGTGCCGTACCTGGGCGAGCGCCTGCTGCCAGACCTGGCCAAGCTGCATGCCGCGCGCCACGGCAAGGACGGCCACGCGCCAGACCCTTACGCCACGCCGTTCTACCAGCGTGTGCGGCGGGTGGTGGAGTGGTGTGTACGGCGGCGCAAGACGGTGATTCTGCTGACCGTTGCCGCCTTTGTCGGCAGCATCGTGCTGTTCCGCTTTGTGCCCCAGCAGTTTTTCCCGGCATCCGGGCGCCCGGAGTTGATGGTTGACCTGAAGCTGGGCGAAGGCGCTTCGCTGGCCAATACCGCAGAGCGGGTCAAGCAGTTGGAGGCGCTGCTCAAGCAGCAGGACGGCATCGACAATTATGTGGCCTATGTGGGCACCGGTTCACCGCGCTTCTACCTGCCGCTGGACCAGCAACTGCCGGCAGCCAGCTTTGCCCAGTTCGTGGTGCTGGCCAAGTCGATGGAAGACCGCGAGCGCCTGCGCAGCTGGCTGATCGACACCGTGGACCAGCAGTTCCCAGACTTGCGTGCCCGGGTCACGCGCCTGGAAAACGGCCCACCCGTGGGCTACCCAGTGCAGTTCCGGGTCACCGGCGAACACATCGAGAAGGCCCGTGCCCTGGCCAGGGAAGTGGCTGACAAGGTGCGTGAGAACCCGCATGTGGTGAACGTGCATCTGGATTGGGAGGAGCCGAGCAAGGCCGTGTTCCTTGAAATCGACCAGGACCGTGCCCGCGCCCTGGGCGTGAGTACCGCGCACCTGGCGAGCTTCCTGCAGAGTTCGCTGATCGGCAGCACCGTCAGTCAGTACCGCGAGGACAATGAGCTGATCGAGATCCTGCTGCGCGGCACCCTGCAGGAACGCAGCGAACTGGGCAACCTCGGCAGCCTGGCGCTGCCCACCGACAACGGCCAGAGCGTGGCCCTGTCGCAGGTAGCGACCCTGCAGTACGGCTTTGAAGAAGGCATTATCTGGCACCGCAACCGCTTACCGACGGTGACCGTGCGCGCCGATATCTACGACAAGGAGCAGCCGGCCACACTGGTGAAACAGATTCTGCCGACCCTGCAGGACATCCGCGCCAAGCTGCCCGATGGTTACCTGCTGGAAGTGGGCGGCACGGTTGAAGACGCCGAGCGTGGGCAGAAGTCGGTGAACGCCGGCATGCCGTTGTTCGTGGTGGTGGTGCTAAGCCTGCTGATGATCCAGTTGCGCAGCTTCTCGCGCACGGTGATGGTGTTCCTCACCGCGCCGCTGGGGCTGATTGGCGTGACCCTGTTCCTGCTGGTGTTCCGCCAGCCGTTCGGCTTTGTCGCCATGCTCGGCACCATTGCCCTGGCGGGGATGATCATGCGCAACTCGGTGATCCTGGTGGACCAGATCGAGCAGGACATTGCGGCGGGGATGGAGCGTTGGCAGGCGATCATCGAGGCCACGGTGCGGCGCTTCCGGCCAATCGTGCTGACCGCGTTGGCGGCGGTGCTGGCGATGATCCCGTTGTCGCGCAGTGTGTTCTACGGGCCGATGGCGGTGGCGATCATGGGCGGTTTGATCGTGGCCACGGTGCTGACGCTGTTGTTCCTGCCGGCGTTGTATGCGGCGTGGTTCAGGGTGAAAAAGGGCTGAAGACGCGGGGGAGGGCATAGCCCTCCCCCTGTGCCGTCACAGGGCGCCGAAGACCTTCTTGGCCAGGCTGGTAGCCGCCTGCGCTGGGTTCTGGCGAATGCTCTGCTCCTGCTTGCCAATCATCTCGAACAGGCCATCCAGCGCCTTTTCGGTCACGTAGTTCTCAATGCTGGCGCTCTTGGCGTCGACCACGCCCAGTGCCACCGCCTGCCCGGCAAAGTTGTTGTACTGCTGGGCCAGGCCGACCTTGTCGGTCGCCTGCTTGACGATTGGCAGGAACTTGGCGCGGATCTGCTCGCGGCTGCTCTTGTTCAGGTACTGGGTGGCCGAGTCGTCACCACCGCTGAGAATGCCCTTGGCATCGGTCACGCTCATGTTCTTCACGGCATCCACCAAAATCGCCTGGGCCTGCGGCACGGCGGCTTCGGCGGCCTTGTTCATGCTGGCTTCAAGGGCATCGACCTGTTCACCTTTGCCGAACATCTTCATGGCCTTGGCCGCTTTGCCCAGGTTGCCAGGCAATTCGATGCGCACGTCGGGGTTGTTGCTGAAGCCACCTGGGGTGCTCAACTGCTTGACGGCGAGCTGTGCGCCTTGGGTCAGGGTATCTTTCAGGCCGCCAGTGGCGTCTTTCTGGCTCAGGTCGCCCAGCGACAAGGCCAGGGCGCTGGCCGATAGCAGCAGGCCGGCGCACAGGGTAGTGAAGCGCAGGGAAGTGCGGATCATGAAGCTTTCCTTGTAAACGGATGAATACGGGTATCAGCGAATCGGGTCGACTTTGATACGTACCGATTGTGGGTCACTGCCGTCGAGCGCGACACCATGGTGTTCGGTATTGATGAACAGCAGCTTGCCATCCAGCTCGATGCGCGCGCTTACCGCGTAGCGGTGGCCAGGTTTGACCTGGGCCGGGTCGTAGGTGAGGTGGAACGGCAACGGTACGTTGCCTTTGACCGGGCCAGCCTGGCGGGCCAGGGTTACGGCGGGTGCGTCCATCAGCGACACGTCCTGCAGTTCCACGCTCAGGGTGGCGGCAGGTGGCAGGGCGATACGCTGCAGGTAGAAGACTTCACCGTCCAGGCTGGCCTGGTTGGATGGGGTTTGGCTGGAACAGGCTGCGAGCAGGGATGCGCAACACAGCATAAAGAGCTTTTTCATGGTATCTCCGAAGTCCTTGGCGTTGGCTTGTGGCCAACCCCAGGGACTGTAGCGGATTTTCCCGACGGATAAAGCCTCAGATGGTCGAAGATTCCAGCCCGTCGTCACGGTGCAGGGCCACCTGGCGGATCGACAGGCGCAATTCGGCCGACAGCACACGCTTGGCCACGCCCTCGGCCAGCTCGCCGAGCTTGTCGTGATACCCCAGCTTGCCTTGTGTGTCGGTGTGCAGCACGCCTTGCTGCAGCAGGGTCTGGATGAAGTGGCGGAACAGCGTCTTGTCGAAGAATTCCGGGGCGTTCAAGCCATGCAAAATCGACAGGCGCTGGGCCATCATCACGCACAGGTCTTCCAGCGCTTCGGCGCTGAGGCTGTTCTGCCCGCTGTTGATCAGCAGCGAAGTGGCCATGTAGAAGCGCTGCAGGGTCTGGGTGATAGTGCGGGCGAGCAGGGTTAGTAGCACGAACTGCCGCGAGCTTGGCGCCGGGCGTACGTACACGTCGTTCTCCTGGCGCAGCAGGCCTTGCTCGACCAGCGCGGCCAGCCATTGGTCGATGACCTCGTCCAGCTGCTCCGGCGCCCAGCGCAGGAACAGCTCGGCCTGCAGGTAGGGGTAAAGCGCGTGCACATACTGGCCCAGCAGTTCGCGGCTCATGCGCGAGCTGCTGAGGAAGAAGCTGGCCAGCAGCGCCGGCAGGGCGAAGATGTGCAGCACGTTGTTGCGGTAATAGGTCATCAGTACCGCATTGCCTTCATCCAGGAAGAGGATGCGGCCCAGGGCGTCCTTCTGCTCAGCCACCAGGTTCATGCTGCGCACGTGTTCGATCAGCGCCTGGCCGTCGCCATCGGGCAAGGTGGTGTGCGGCGAGTAGGGCACCTGGCGCAGCAGGGCCAGGTACAGGTCGAGCACGCGGGTCAGGGCGCGCTCGTCCAGGGCCAGGCGGCTGGTGGACAGCAAAGCCAGGGCCACCAGGTTGACCGGGTTGATGGCGGCCGCCTCGTTGAGGTGACGGGCCACGGTTTCACCCAGGCGGGTGGTGGTGGCGTTGAGCCAATCCGGGCGGTACTGCGGGCCGTGATCCTGTTCGCGCCAGCCGGGCTGCTGCTGGTCGAGGAAACCGGCCAGGCGGATCGGTTCGCCGAAGTTGACGTAGACCTGGCCAAAGCGCTGCTTGAGTGCACCGAACACCTTGAAGATGTCGAGCACCGATTCTTTCTTCTTGCTGGCGCCGCGCAGTTCGCCCAGGTAGGTGCGGCCTTCGAGCACGCGCTCGTAGCCGATGTACACCGGCACGAACACGATTGGCGTACGTGACGAACGCAGGAAGCTGCGCAGGGTAATGGCCAGCATCCCGGTGCGCGGCTGCAGCATGCGCCCGGTACGCGAGCGGCCGCCTTCGACGAAGTACTCGACCGGGAAGCCCTTGGTGTACAGGGTGTGCAGGTACTCGTTGAACACCGCCGTGTAAAGCGGGTTGCCCTTGAAGGTGCGGCGCATGAAGAACGCGCCACCGCGGCGCAGCAGGTTGCCCACCACTGGCATGTTGAGGTTGATGCCCGCAGCCACGTGCGGCGGGGTGAGGCCGTTGCGGAACAGCAGGTACGACAGCAGCAGGTAATCGATGTGGCTGCGGTGGCACGGCACGTAGATCACTTCGTGGCCGGGGGCTATGCCCTGAACCTGTTCGATGTGGTTGACCTTGATGCCGTCGTAGATCTTGTTCCAGAACCAGCTGAGTACCACTTCGAGAAAGCGTATGACGGTGTAGGTGTAGTCCGAGGCGATTTCGTTGCCGTAGCGCAGTGCCTGGGCTTCGGCCTTGGCAAGCGGCAGGTTTTCTCGCTGGGCCTCGTCGGCGATGGCCTGGCGCACCAGTGGCGCGTGAACCAACCCCTTGACCAGGTTGCGCCGGTGCGAGATGTCCGGGCCGATGACGGCAGTCTTGAGGTTGCGAAAATGCACGCGCATCAGGCGCTGGGCCATGCGCACGGTGCGCGCGTGGCCTTTGTTGTGCTGCACCAGTTCACGCAGGTGGATCGGCGCGGAGAACTGCACCCGAGTCTTGCGCCCCAGAATCAGTACGGTCAGCAGCCGGCGCAGGCGCCCGGTCACCGCCCAGCTGTCGGCGAACAGCAGCTTCCATGGGCTGGATTCGCTGGCCGGGGTCTGCCCCCAGAACACGCTGACTGGAATGATCTGCGCATCTTCTTCGGCATGCTGGCTGACCGCCGCCACCAGGCGCTCAAGCGTAGGCGGGGCACCACTTTTGTCCTGGCGCCCGAGCCAGTCCGGGTCGGGGGTCAGGTAGAAGAACGCGGCCGGCTCTTGCAGTGGGCCGACGGCTACCGGCAGCACCGGGCGCGGCAGCCCCGCCTTGGTGCATTCGTGGTCGAGCACGGCCAGGTCGGTGAGCGACGGCGAGGGCAGGGCATAGAACACTGGCCGGCTGCGGTCGAGGTTGAGGGTCATGGAAGACTGGTTGATGGTCTCGGAGCGCACCCACAGGTACAACAGGCGACGCAGGCCGCCGAAGATCAGGCGGTGCAGGGGGGAACGGGTCATGGGGTGTGTGCCCTGGGTGTGATTTTCAGGTGAGTATCCAGCTATTTAGTCTGCCGTATCGGCGTAAGTTCAGCAAAAATCGGCCAACTGCGGGACCGTCATCAATTTTTTTTGTTCTGTGTCATATACTCGGCCTGCCACTTGCAGGATATTTCAGCAAGCGGCGTTGGCACGGGGCAGGTCGCCTCATGCCTGCAAGGCGATCTTCACAATAAAAAACCGGAGTAGTTCAGATGTCGTCTCGTGAGACTGGGAATGTAAAGTGGTTCAACGATGCCAAGGGTTATGGCTTCATTCAGCGCGAAGGTGGTGCGGATGTATTCGTCCACTATCGGGCGATCCGCGGTGAGGGGCATCGTACCCTGGTCGAAGGGCAGCGGGTGGAATACGCCTGCGTGCAGGGCCAGAAAGGCCTGCAAGCCGAAGACGTAGTGGGCCTCTGAGCCTTTTGCGGTAGGCCTCAAGCTGCAAGTTGACCGTGTAACTTGCAGCCTGAAGCAACCTGTTTCAGCTGGTACGCCAGGTGATTTCCTCTTCACCATCGGCACTGATGCGGACCCAGCGGTCGGCATCTTCTTCCCCGTCTTCCTCGACCCAGCCACCCGGCGCGCAGCGTACTTCCACACCGAGTGCGGCGAATGCGGCGTGGGCGCAGGCCACGTCATCAGCCCACGGCGTCTGGTCGCTTTCCAAGTAAAGGCTGTTCCATTTCCCTACAGCCTTGGGTAACCAGGTGACCGGAATGTTACCGGCCCGACATTTGAAGGTATGGCCTTTCTGCTGCCATTCGCTGCACGGGCCGATTGCTTGGGTGAGCCACTCGGCAATCTGCTTGTGGTCGACGTCGGCGTCCTTCAGGTAGATCTCGATATCAGGTTGGCGCATAAAGGGCTCCGGGTGTGCTCAGTCTTGGCGCACGAAATAGTCATAACGCATGGAAACCGTAACTTCGAACGGCTCGGGCTGGTCGATGACCCGGGCACGTTTTTCGGCGCTGGCGCGCCAGCCGTGCGGGGTCATGGCCAGCAGGTCGGCGCGGGCCTTGGGCGCAGCCAGGCTCAGGCGGAACTCGAGGGTTTCGCTGTGGGCATGGGCCATGCCTTCAGGGATCAAGGCCAGGTGTTTGTCGTCGGCGTAAGGGCGCACTTCATCGTAGAGCACTTCGCGCAGTTCCATCAGGTGGCCGCTGGTCGGTCCGACCCGCATCAGCCCACCGCCAGGGCTGAGCAGGCGCTTGGCCTCGGCCCAGTCCAGCGGGCTGAATACACTGGCGATGAACTGGCAGCTGGCGTCGGCCAGCGGCACACGGGCCATGCTGGCGACCATCCAGGTGACTTCCGGTGCACGGCGGCAGGCACGCTTGACCGCTTCGCGGGAAATGTCCAGTGCATAACCGTCGGCGGCCGGCAGGGCCTGGGCGAGCTGCGCGGTGTAGTAACCCTCGCCGCAGCCAATGTCCAGCCAGGCGCCAGGTTGACGCTCGGCAGCCAGCTCGGCCAGGCGACGGGCGACCGGCGCGTAGTGGCCACCGTCGAGGAAGTCGCGGCGGGCCTCGACCATAGCCTGGTTGTCACCTGGGTCGCGGCTGTTCTTGTGCTGCACCGGCAGCAGGTTCAGGTAACCCTGGCGGGCGCGGTCGAAGCGGTGGCCTGCCGGGCACGCCACACCGTTGTCGACTTGCGCCAGGGGCGCCTGGCAAAGAGGGCAGGCGAGCATCAGGCGAGCAACCGGACCAGGGTCTGGTAGTAGATCTCGGTCAGCAGGTCGAGGTCGCTGGCCAGGATCCGCTCGTCCACCTGGTGAATGGTGGCATTGACCGGGCCCAGTTCGACCACTTGGGTACCCATGGTGGCGATGAAGCGACCATCGGAAGTGCCACCGCTGGTGGACGGCTGGGTGTCGCGCCCGGTGACGCCCTTGATGCTGGACGCTACCGCGTCGAGCAGTTCGCCCGGTTCGGTGAGGAATGGCAGGCCCGACAGTGCCCAGTCGATCGACCAGTCCAGTTCATGCTTGTCGAGAATCGCCGACACCCGCGCCTGCAGGCCTTCGACGGTGGACTCGGTGGAGAAGCGGAAGTTGAACAGCGCGGTCAGCTCGCCCGGGACCACGTTGGTAGCGCCGGTACCGGAATTGAGGTTGGAGATCTGGAAGCTGGTGGGTGGGAAGAATGCGTTGCCTTCATCCCAGTGCTCGGCGGCCAGTTCTGCCAGCGCCGAGGCGGCGAGGTGGATCGGGTTGCGTGCCAGGTGCGGGTAAGCCACATGGCCCTGCTTGCCGCGCACGGTCAGTTTGGCGCCCAGCGAGCCACGGCGGCCGTTTTTCACCACATCACCCAGCAGGGTAGTGCTGGACGGTTCGCCGACAATGCACCAGTCCAGGCGCTCGTTACGCGCTTTCAGGCGCTCGACCACTGCCTTGGTGCCGTGGTGGGCCGGGCCTTCTTCGTCGCTGGTGATCAGGAACGCGACCTTGCCGCGGTGGTTGGGGTAGTCCTGCACGAAGCGCTCGCTGGCGATCACCATGGATGCCAGGCTGCCCTTCATGTCGGCGGCGCCGCGGCCGCAGAGCATGCCGTCGGCGTCGATCAGTGCTTCGAACGGTTCATGCTGCCATTGCTGCACCGGGCCGGTGGGCACTACGTCGGTGTGGCCGGCGAAACACAGAACCGGGCCGTCCTGGCTGCCGTGGGTGGCCCAGAAGTTGTCGACGTCTTCAATGCGCATTGGTTCCAGCTCGAAGCCCACGGCGCCCAGGCGGTTCATCATCTGCGCCTGGCAGTCGGCGTCGACGGGGGTGACCGAGGGACGGCGGATCAGGTCGCAGGCCAGTTGAAGGGTAGGCGAGAGCTCGGCAGGCGCCGTCATGGTAAATCTCCGAAAGCAGGGCAAGGCAGGCAAGGAGCGGTAGTTTAAAGCAAAACCTTAGTGTGAAGCGTGTGGTGTCGATTGATCGCAACAGAACGCTTGCCTTGAGGGGAGGTATTTCACGCTGAATACGCAGTGCGGGTGGGGGTAGGTTGCATCGGCCCCTAGAGGGTCAACCAACTCGCATCGAAAGGTACAAGAGCGCTATGAATATCAAGCAGTGGATTGCCATGGGTATGGCACTGGGATGCAGTACAGCCGTGTTCGCCAATACGACAGATGTCATCGTCAGCGGAGTGATCAAGCCAAGTGCATGCACGCCGTCGCTCAGCGGAGGCGGAACGTTCGACTTTGGTGTCATCACGGCTGCCGAGCTCAGAGAGGATTACGTGACCCGGTTCAAATCGCAGCCCCAGCAGCTTGCCGTGAACTGTGGTGCGCCAACTCGGTTCGCCTTGCGGGGCGTTGATGGTCGGGCAGACAGCAATATGTTGCCTTCCAACGTTACGTTCGGCCTGGGTACCAATGATCTCGACCAGCGTATTGGTGCTTATTTCCTGCAAGGGGTTGCAAGCTCTGTTGTCGTCGACGGGAACAGTTCAGTGACTCGTCTGATTACAGCCGACAGCGGCAAATCCTGGGCGCCGGACAGCAACTCAATTAATTTCAGCCTGTACAACGGTAAGGAGGGCCACTTTCACGGCTTTGCGGTAGACGCGCAGATACCTACTGCCATCAAGCAGTTGACCGCTGACCTGCAGGTCGACATGACCATCGCCGCGCTCAAGAACCTGACGGTCACCGACGACATCACCATCGATGGTGCTTCGACCATCGAGGTGTCCTACCTCTAAGGGCGCACCGAGCGTGCGTTTGCCGCTACGATGGCAAGCGCGGGCTCGGTCCCTTCCCTCGCTCGCTGCCTTTCGGGCAGCGAGCCTGTCTTGTATCGAGTCGAGCATGAGCAAATTGAAGCAATTGCTGTTGAGTGCTGGCTGCATGCTGCTGTCGATCAGCGGCGCCCAGGCCGCCGGCATGGTCCCGGAAACTTCCGTGGTGATCGTCAATGAAGCCGAAGGCGAGGCAACGATCACGGTGCGAAATGATGATCCAGCCCCAGCGCTGTTACTGGTAACCCTGCAGAACCTGCCGGAGGATGAGGAGCCCCTGTTGTTCCTCACCCAGCCCGCCTGGCGTGTCGAGGCCGGCGAGCAGCAGCAGGTGAGGTTCATGCTGCGTGCAACCGCGCCTCTGCACACCCAGCGGTTGAAGCGGGTTGTATTCGAAGGCGTGCCACAGCAGGAAGTGGCAGGTAAGCGTATTGCCAGGGTGGGGGTCAGTGTAAGGCAGAACCTGCCGGTCATCATTCACCCCAAGGGCCTGGCCCCCAACCGCTCGCCCTGGGAGGGCTTGCAGTGGCGCTACGGCACGCAAGGTTTACAGGTTGATAACCCGACGCCCTATGTGGTTAGGCTGGCGCAGGAAGTGAGGTTGATGCCTGCGAATGCGCAAGGCTACTTGCCACGCGCCTACATTTTGCCTGGCGAGTCGCTTGAGGTTCGCCTGGAATCGCCAGCCCCACAGGCCCCGCAAAGTGTCAGGCTGTTCCCGGCCACAGTGTACGGCTTTGCCGTCGATGAATTTGAAGCGCCGTTACTCAGGGGCGGCAATTGAATGGGCGGGCCAAGAGCAGCCGAACAGCGAACTGGCAATGTCTGATGGCGCTCCCTTGGGCCTTTCTATTTCTTGAGTGCAGCGCCAGCGATGGCCTGACATTCGATCTCGAACTCCTGCGTCAACGGGGTTTGAGTGAGGAACTTGCGGCCTACTTTCGTGACATGCCGCGTTTCACCCCAGGCAATCACATCGTGAGCCTGACTATAAACGGCTCACGATCAGGAACGGTACAGGCACGCTTTCTGGACGACGGCAGCTTGTGCATTGACACTGGCCTGCTCGAGGCGGGTGGGATTCGGTTGCCGACGGCTGCGGCGAGCGAAAACCAGGGCTCCTGCATCGACTTGCTGTCAAGCTACCCACAGAGTCAGATACAGGCAGACCCTCAGTCCGCCAGTGTGACCATGGTGGTGCCTGCGCAAGCCCTGCGCCCGGCCGCCGCAGGCGATGACCTTTCGGCTTATGACTCAGGTGGGTTCGCTGCAATGTTCAACTACGACGTGTCGATGCTCGATACGCGTTTCAAGGACGGCAGCAGCAGATCCTGGACTGCCCTTACCGAGCCGGGTTTGAACCTGGGGGACTGGATCGTGCGCAGCCGTCAGATTGCCAGTCTGGGGCAACAGGCAAGTCGGCTCAACGCACTGGAAGCCTACGCCCAGCGAACGTTCGCCGATCAGGCGACTGTCCTGCAGGTCGGTCAGATCCAGATGGGTAACCCCGTGCTGAGCGGCGTTTCGGTTGACGGTTTTCAGCTGTTTTCCGAGCAGGCGTTGGGCCATCTACAACAACGTCGCGTGGTTCAAGGCATCGCCAAGTCCCAAGCGAGGGTGGAGATCTACCAGCGCAACCGCCTGGTGTATGCCACCGTCGTGCCGCCAGGCCCGTTTTCCATTGATAGCCCTGCACCAGTCGATGCCTTTGCTGAACTGGAAATGGTTATCCATGAAGCGGACGGTGAGGAGCGTCGCCTGACCTTGCCTGCCTCGCCGATGGCGGCGGGGTTGTCAGGAGGATACCAGTTCGGCATTGGTCAACTTCGCCACAGTCGCGCCGCGTCACCTTGGGTGCTTAGCGCCGGGTGGAGCGGGAGTGTGCTTGATGGCTTGGAAGTGGGGGGAGGGCTAATTGCGACCGACAGCTATCAGGCTACCGGGTTCGCGCTCGGTGCTCAGCCGTGGACGCAGGCTCAGATGCAATGGTCGCTGGGCTACTCGCAGCCGTTGCATCAGGAGAGGGGGATGCAAAGCCAGATGACCCTGAACCAGCAGTTTGCCGGCGGATGGGGAGCGGGCTTGACCTATGGGCTGCAGAGCCAAAGTTATCAGGACCTCCAGCAGGCGCTTGAGCCGTCAGGTCGCTTGGAGGGCTTGCGCGATTTTTTCAGCGTCGGCCTGTCATGGCAGGGCACTGGGCTGGGCAACTTCAGTGTCGGGGGCGGCCAATCGCGCACGCGTAATGGCCAGACCAGCAGCCAGGCAAACCTGCGCTGGGGAGCGACGTTGGGGCAGGTGTCATTGAATGCTGGTGTGGAATGGAGCCTCAGAGGAGCAGATGATCGAGGGCGTCTTCTTTACATGAGCGCTAGCGTGCCATTGGGCACCAATCGTCGTCTTGGTGCCTCGACCCGAGCTTCAGGTGACCAGTACCGTTCTTCATTCGACCTGCGAGAACAGGTCAGCGATACGTTAGGTTATCGCCTGAGTGGCAGTCACGATAGCCATGATCCGGCGCTGCTACCCAGTGTGGGGGTTTCCTGGCTGGCCCCCTTCAGCCAGGTGCAGCTGGATTACTCAAAGACTGGCGATTCTGCACGAACCCTGGCAGCCAACCTGCGCGGTGGGGCCCTTGGGCATGCACAGGGCATCACGCTAGCACCTTATTCCATTCAGGATACTTTCGCGCTCATCGAAGTGGGTGATCTTCACGGGGTGAAGGTCGATACGCCCAGCGGCCCCGTATGGACCGATCGCCAAGGCCGAGCCATTGCCTCACGGATTACCCCCTACGCAGACAATCGAGTGCAGGTGCAGCCCCGAAGCCTGCCGCGCAGTGTCGATCTGGCCAACAGCCTTGGCATCGTACGGGCAGGTCGAGGCGCGGTTTCCCAATTGAGTTTCATCGTCGAGCGGACCAGGCGCGTGCTGTTGCAGACTTTGC
This sequence comes from Pseudomonas sp. NBRC 111132, assembly GCF_001320565.1. NCBI lineage: Bacteria > Pseudomonadati > Pseudomonadota > Gammaproteobacteria > Pseudomonadales > Pseudomonadaceae > Pseudomonas > Pseudomonas sp. NBRC 111132. The sequence continues at coordinate 23,272 of NZ_BCBI01000019.1, read as the reverse complement.
AGGGCGACGGGCCGCCCTTGGCGGACAGTTCCATGGTAGTGGATGCCAACGGAAGCTTCGTGACCATGGTGCAGGCCGGAGGCTTGATATTCCTGCATGACTTCCAAGAGGAAGAGCGCTACCACGTGACCTCGCCAGACGGCTCTGGTTGTGCCCTTGAATTCACCCTCAGCGACAGCCCGGACCCGGAGCAATATTATGAAACGACCACCGCACGCTGCCATGCGATCTGAATGCGTGTGCAGACAGCTGTGCCTGGCCTTGCTGTTGATGGGCATGAGCTGTGCTGCGGCCGCACAGGGTTGTCAGATTACGCTCGGCCAGCCCCAGATCGATTACGGCAAGGTCAACAAGACCCAGTTGCAGAAACAAGGCAATCGCTACCTACTGGGAGAGCGGCACCTGCAGATGACAGTCCAGTGTTCCAGAGATACCGATATGGTCCTCAGCTATCTGGCTGATGGCATCAATGGTGATGTTTTCGGTTTTGCTGAGCGAGGGCAGTATTCACTGCTGCTTTCTGATGCGCGGCTCGATGGCCGTCCGGTGGCCTTGGGAGCAGCAAGCGCGCGCAGCCCCTGGCAGATGAAGGGCGACAAGGTTCACTGGTTGCCAGCAATGCAGCTCGCGCCACTAGAGGCCAATGTACCCCTTCAAGGCACAACCTTCACGGCTCGCCTGACCGTTGATGCATGGCTCGACGCAACGTCGGATCTGTCGAGCACGGCCGAGCTGCAGGCAAGTGGCATGATGGCTGTCGACGATGCTGCCGTGAGCCTGGCACTGCAAGCCAATGTTGTACCCGCAGCGTGTAAATTGCATCTGGGCAATGACGGCCTCGTGGATTTTGGCGTGATCGCGACCGGGGAGTTGTCTGCCAGTAAAACCAGTACCTTGCGACGGTCTTTGTCCGCCGCGGTGACTTGTGACAGCCCCACTCGGTTTGCCCTTCGCGCGATTGACAACCGCCAGTCAGGAACGTTCGCCCATGTGCAAGGCCTTGCACGTTCTGTCTTGTTTGGCGCGGGTAAAAAGGCCAGCGACAGCCTGGCGTGGTCGTTGCGGTTCGACGGTGCGGTGGTAGGCGATGGGCTTGCATTGCAACCCCTGTATTCCTCTCAAGGTCGTGCTGGCTGGGAGCCAACCCCACGAACAGCGTTCCTTCACACCGACAATCGCCTGCACGGGTTCGCGGCCAGCGAACGCACTGCTGCCGGGCCTACCTTGATCAGGCAGCTCGACGCTATGCTGATGGTCGAGCTGTATGTTGCGCCTATGCGCCAGCTCGACCTGCGTGACGAGACGCTCATCGATGGGGCGGCCACGCTGGAGCTCATCTATCTGTGAGGATGAGCTGCAGGTGGCCGGCAGTCCAGGTCAAGTGTGCGCGGGATGTACCTGGGGTGCAGGCTTGGGCAGCGATGACAGGAACGCCATCACCAGCGCCGCCAGATAAGGCAACGACTGTACCAGCAGCATCGCCACCCAGAAGCGCATGTCCGAGCTCGGCAGCCCCTGCACCAGGTAGATGCCCAGCGCCGCCCCCCACAGCAGCAACATGATGAACAGCTCTTCACGCGCTTCGGAAATCGCCACCAGCAACCCGTGGCTGTCGGCATTCTTTGGCGTGCGGAAGAACGGCATGCTGCTGGTGAAGAACCCGTACAGCACCGCCTTGGCGATGGTATGTGACAGCGCCAGCCCCGCCAGCGCCGCCGCAAAGGCATCCTTCAGGTTCACCCCCACAGCACGGCGGTAGAGGAAGATGATCTTGCCGACCTTGAAGAAGAACAGCGCCAGTGGCGGGATGGCGAAGATCATCAGTGGCGGGTCGACCCGGTGCGGCACGATGATCATCGCCGCCGACCACAGCAACGCACCGACGGTGAAGAAGATGTTCATGCCATCGGCGATCCATGGCAGCCAGCCGGCCAGGAAGTGATAGCGTTGGCCACGGGTCAGCTCACTGCCCTTGCCGCGCAGCAGGGCGCCGGCGTGGTGCTTGATGATCTGGATGGCGCCGTAGGCCCAGCGGAAGCGCTGCTTCTTGAAGTCGATGAAGGTGTCGGGCATCAGGCCTTTGCCGTAGCTGTTGTGGGCATAGGCGGCCGACAGGCCCTTCTCGAATACCCGCAGGCCCAGTTCGGCGTCCTCGCAGATGCACCACTCGGCCCAGCCCAGCTCTTGCAGCACGCTGCGCCGGGTCATGGTCATGGTGCCGTGCTGGATGATCGCATCACGGTCGTTGCGGGTGACCATGCCAATGTGGAAGAAGCCCTTGTATTCGCTGTAGCACAACTTCTTGAAGGCGCTTTCGTGCTGGTCGCGGTAGTCCTGCGGCGACTGCACCACGGCAATTTTCGGGTCGGCGAAGTGCGGCACCATGTGCTTGAGCCAGTTGCGGTCGACGCAGTAGTCCGAGTCGATGACCGCGATCACTTCGGCGTCCTTGGCCGTGTGCGGGATCAAGTAGTTCAGCGCGCCACCCTTGAAACCGGCCAGGGGCGCGACGTGGAAGAACTTGAAGCGCTCGCCGAGCTTCTCGCAGTGGGCCTTGAGCGGCTCCCACACGGCTGGGTCCTTGGTGTTGTTGTCGATCACCAGCACTTCGTAATCGGGGTAGTCCAGGGCAGCCAGGGCGTCGAGGGTTTGTTTCACCATTTCTGGCGGTTCGTTGTAGCACGGCACATGCACCGACACCTTGGGCCGGTAGGCACTGTCGGCCTGCACCGGCAGGAACTCGCGGCGGCGCTTGTGTATCCAGACGGCCTCGGCCAGTTCGTGGGCTTCGGTGAGCAGCACGATGAACACGCCCAGCGCGCCGAGGGCCAGCAGCACGCCCACGGTCAGGCTGAACCAGGTGCTGTACTGCTGGCTGTAGTCGTAGGCGATCCACACCAGCACCGACCCGCACAGGAAGGTGATGAACGTGAGGAAGGTCCGGCCACGCTGGCGCAGGGCCGAGCCGTCGATGAACAGCACCATCAGGGCAATCATCGCCAGCACCACCGAGGCCACCGCCAGAGCACGCCACTGCGGGATCGCCACCACCGGGCCGTCGAAGTTGAACTTCTGCTGGCGCTCGGCGTTGTACACGCCCCAGTAGGCGCCTACCGAGCCTTCGTCGCTGGCTTTCCACGGCTGGTCGTAGGCTTCGATGACAAAGTAGTTGTAGCCACGGCGGTTGAGGGTGTTGACCAGGGTGCGCAGGTAGATGGCCTGGTCGGCCTGGGTGGCATCGGCACCCCCGCGCATGCGGCCGTTGCTTGGCCAGCCGACTTCCGACAGCAGCAGGGGTTTGCGCGGGAACTGGTGCTTCAGCTCACGGGCGCGGTCGAGGACGAACTCGACCGAGTCCTTCATCGGCACGAACTCCCAATAGGGCAGGATGTGCGCGGCAATCAGGTCGACGTGCTTGGCCAGTTCCGGGTGTTCCTTCCAGATGTGCCATTGCTCACTGGTGGTCACCGGCACTTTTACGGCCGCACGTACCCGATCCAGGTATTTGATCAGGTTTTCCGGGGTGACTTCTTCGCGGAATAGCGCCTCGTTACCGACCACTACCCGCACCACACTGCGCGAGGTGTTGGCCAGCTCGATGGCGGTGGCGATTTCGCGTTCGTTGCGTTCCAGGTCCGGGCTGATCCAGATGCCCAGCGTCACCCGCAGGCCGAACTCCTCGGCCAGGCGCGGGATGTCGGCCTGGGTGCCTTCCACGGTGTAGATACGGATGCTGTCGGTCAGTTTGCTCAACTGCTCCAGGTCCTGGCGCATCTCGTCGTCAGTAGGGTACTGGCCCTTCTGCGGGCTTTCACCCAGGCGGAACGGCGAATACGAAAAGCCAGAGATCTGCTCTGGCCAGGCGGGGGCGGAAACCGGGCGGTTGATCAGTGCCCAGAACCCGGTGAACAGCGCGGCGATGGCCAGCACCACAACCAGGTTCAGGCCGAATTTACGTGAAGACATTGTCGTCCATTTGTGTCGAAGTGATAGGACATTAAAGCAGGGTTGGTAGTCTCTTTCCTAACGATGCAGGCGATGGGCCCGCTGGCATATAATGCGCGCCGGTTTTTTGGGGTATGAACATGAGCACAGAAGATCCACGCTTCGCCGGCGTTGCCCGGCTGTACGGCGACCAGGGGCTGCAACGCCTGGGCCAGGCCCATGTGGCGGTGGTCGGTATTGGCGGAGTGGGCTCCTGGGTGGCCGAAGCGTTGGCCCGCAGTGGCGTGGGCGAAATCACCCTGTTCGACCTGGACGATGTCTGCGTCAGCAACACCAACCGCCAGGCCCATGCCCTGGAAGGCCAGGTGGGGCGGCCCAAGGTCGAGGTCATGGCCGAACGCCTGCGAGCGATCAACCCGGCGTGCAAGGTGCATGCGGTGGCTGACTTCGTCACCCGCGAGACCATGGTCGAGTACATCCATGAGCAGCTGGATTGTGTGATCGACTGCATCGACAGCGTGATGGCCAAGGCGGCGCTGATCGCCTGGTGCCGGCGGCGCAAGATCGCGATTGTCACCACCGGTGGTGCGGGTGGGCAAATCGACCCGACGCAGATCCAGATCGCCGACCTGAACAAGACCTTCAACGACCCGCTCGCTTCGCGGGTGCGCTCAACCCTGCGCCGCGACTACAACTTCTCGCGTAATGTCAGCCGCAACTATGGCGTACCGTGCGTGTTCTCCAGCGAACAGCTGCGTTACCCCAAGGGCGATGGCAGCGTTTGCCTGCAGAAAAGCTTCGTGGGTGAGGGCGTAAGGCTGGACTGCGCGGGTGGCTTTGGCGCGGTGATGATGGTGACCGCGACCTTTGGCATGGTGGCAGCCAGCAAGGCGATCGAGAAGCTGGTGGCCGGTGCGCGGCGCCCTTCGGAGCGTATCAAACCTGAGTAACCATTCTCATGCCTACTCGGTCTTTGTAGGAGCGGCCTTGTGTCGCGAAAGGGCCGCAAAGCGGCCCCAGCAATTTTGGCGGCGAAGCTGAAAATGTGGGGGCCGCTGCGCGCCCCATCGCGACACAAGGCCGCTCCTACAGGGAGCAGCGTTGCCCTGGATTTAGCGGTTGGACGCCAACTCCGCCATCCGCTGCAGCACCGCATGCAGCCCATTGCTGCGCGACGGCGACAGTTGGCGCTCAAGCCCCAGCTGTGTAAACCACGCGCGCAGATCGAGCATGGCCAACTCGTCACTGGCCAACCCCTGCACCCGCACCAGCATCAACGCCAGCAGCCCGCGCAACAGGCGTGCATCGCTACTGGCCTTGAACCGCCACAAGCCGTCGACCTGCTCGGCCACCAGCCAGACCAGGCTTTCGCAGCCATGCACCCGGTTGGCTTCGGTCTTTTCAGTCTCGGCCAGCGGTTCCAGTCGCTCGCCCCATTGCATCAGCAGCCGCGCGCGCTGCTCCCAGCCCTTGCCCTGTTCAAAAGCGTCCAGCGCCTGGCGTGCCTGCTCCGGCATGTTCATCGCAGCAGCTCCAGGCCCTGATCCAGCGCCGTGAAAAAGCGCTGCAAGTCATCGCTGTCGTTGTACAAGCCCAGCGACACCCGAATTGCGCCTTCCAGGCCCAAGCCTTTCAGCAGCGGCATGGCACAGTGGTGACCGGCGCGCACGGCAATGCCTTGCTCGGTGAGCAGGTGGGCAATATCGGCATTGTGCACGCCCTCGATGACGAAGCTGGCCAGGGCCGCCTGTGGCGTACCGAGTATGCGCACGCCTTCGCGGTCAGCCAGGCCGCGCAGCAGGTGCTGGTGCAGGCTGGTTTCGTGGGCCGCGACCGCTTGGGCATCGAGGCTGGCCAGGTAGCCCAGGGTTGCGCCAAGGCCGATCACCCCGGCTATGGGCGGCGTACCTGCCTCGAACCCCAGCGGTGCCGGGCGGAAGCTGGCGCTGTGGTACTCGGCAAGTTGCACCATCTCGCCACCGAACTGCCAGTGGCGCAGCAGCCCCAGCGCTTGGCTGTGGCCATAAAGCACGCCGACGCCGTCCGGGCCGTACAGCTTGTGGCTGGAAAACACATAGAAGTCGCACCCCAGTTGCTGCACGTCATGGCGGCCGTGCACCACGCCCTGGGCACCATCGACCACGGTCAGCGCGCCTTGGGCGCGGGCATGGGCCAACAGCGCCGGTAGCGGTTGCCAGGTACCCAGTACGTTGGACAGCTGGCTGACTGCCAGCACGCGGGTGCGCGGGCCGATCAGTTGCAGTGCCTGGTTCAGGTCGATGTAACCATGAGCGTCCAGCGGCAGTACCACCAGGCGCAGGTTGCGCCGGTGCGCCAGCTGTTGCCAGGGCAGCAGGTTGGCATGGTGCTCCAGGGCACTGACGGCAATTTCGTCCCCGGCTTCGAGGCGGTGTTCCAGGCCGTATGCCAGCAGGTTCAGTGCCGAGGTGGCGCCGTGGGTGAACACCACTTGCCGTGAGTCTGCGGCATTGAGCCAGGCGGCGACCTTGTCGCGGCTGGTTTCGAAGGCCTGGGTCGCCAGCGCACCGGGCAAGTGCTGGGCACGGTGCACGTTGGCTGCGCCATGGCCGTAGTAATGGCTCAGGGCATCGAGCAGGGCTTGCGGCTTCTGGCTGGTGGCGGCGCTGTCCAGGTAAGTCTGGTGCTGCCGTTGCAGGGCGGCGATGGCGGGAAAGTCGGCACGCCAGGGGGAGGGCTGGAACATGTTCGCGGGGCCTGGAATGAAAATCGGGTCTGGCGCGTTGGCGCCAGACCCGATCTTAACACTTCAAACCCGACAAGGTTCTCAGTTGTGGGCGTGCAGTGCTTCGTTCAGCTCGATGGCCGACTTGTGAGTCTTGCACTCTACGGCGCCGTTCAGCGAGTTGCGGCGGAACAACAGGTCGGTCTGGCCAGCCAGGTCGCGGGCCTTGACCACTTTCACCAACTCGTTGTTCTCGTCCAGCAGGTTCACCTTGGTGCCGGCGGTGATGTACAGGCCGGCTTCGACGGTGTTGCGGTCGCCCAGCGGAATGCCGATACCGGCGTTGGCGCCGATCAGGCAGCCTTCGCCGACCTTGATGACGATGTTGCCGCCACCGGACAGGGTGCCCATGGTCGAGCAACCGCCGCCCAGGTCCGAACCTTTGCCGACGAATACGCCAGCGGACACGCGGCCTTCGATCATGCCTGGGCCTTCGGTGCCCGCGTTAAAGTTGACGAAGCCTTCGTGCATGATGGTGGTGCCTTCGCCGATGTAGGCGCCCAGGCGCACACGGGCGGTGTCGGCGATACGCACGCCGGCCGGGACCACGTAGTCGGTCATTTTCGGGAACTTGTCCACCGAGAACACTTCCAGCAGCTCGCCCTTCAGGCGCGCTTCCAGTTGCAGCTCGGCCAGTTCGGCCAGATCGACCGCGCCCTGGTTGGTCCAGGCCACGTTCGGCAGCAGCGGGAAGATACCGGCCAGGCTCACGCCGTGTGGCTTGACCAGGCGGTGCGACAGCAGGTGCAGCTTGAGGTAGGCCTCTGGGGTGGAGGTCAGGGCAGCGTCTTCGGCCAGCAGGGTGGCGACCAGCGGCTTGTGGCTCTCGGCCAGGCGGGTCAGCAGGGCGGCCTGGGCAGCATCAACGCCTTTCAGGGCTTCGGCCAGTTGGGCGGCCTGGCCGTTGCTGAAGGCGATGGCCTGGTTGCCACCTTCGTAACCGAGAACAGGGGCTACCGCAGCAACCAGTTCGGCGCTCGGGTTAAGCAAAGGTTGTGCGTAGAACACTTCCAGCCAGGCGCCCTGGCGGTTCTGGGAGCCGACACCGAAGGCCAGGCTGAACAGGGTATTGGACATGTGATTACCTCGTGCGAAATAGGGTAGGGGCTCAGGCCAGGGCAGCGGCGTACAGGTCGGGCTTGAAGCCGACCAGGGTACGCGCGCCAAGGTCCAGCACCGGGCGTTTGATCATCGACGGCTGGGCCAGCATCAGCTCGACGGCCTTGGCCTGGTCGAGGTCTGCCTTGCTGGCGTCGTCCAGCTTGCGGAATGTGGTGCCGGCACGGTTGAGGATGACTTCCCAGCCGTGTTCGTCGCACCAGCGGTTCAGGCTGTCACGGTCGATGCCTTGGGTCTTGTAATCGTGGAATTCGTAGGCGATGGCCTTGTCTTCGAGCCAGGTACGCGCCTTTTTCATGGTGTCACAGGCTTTTATGCCGTAGAGCGTGTAGGTCATTGTGTACATTGGGGGTGCAGGTTGCCCCAATCTCTCCGTTTTTCGATGTCAGTCGCGGGATTATGCGGGAACCAAACTGTGAGCGCCACGGGTGTGCTCGCCTTGAGTCTTGCAGTGGGTCGGCGATTGGGTGCCGGCCGTGCGGCGCTCGATCTCACAGACGAAGAAGTATCATCATGTTACATATTCACCTGCCACCTGCGACTATCGTGCAGCGGCCCCAAACCGTCGGTCGCCGCTAACATATTGTTTCAATGGCGATGTTTCGCCCTGCTATCGTTTCTGGTTCACAAAGGAAGCTCTCCCGGATGCAGTCCGCCTACACCGTCCTCATCCTGCTGACGCTGGTCAGCCTGTCGAAGCTGGTCGGCCGCATGATTCCGCTGCCCTTGCCGCTGGTGCAGATCGCCGCCGGTGCCTTGCTGGCCTTGCCGACACTGGGCCTGCATGTGGCCCTTGACCCCGAACTGTTCCTGTTCTTGTTCTTGCCGCCGCTGCTGTTTGCCGACGGCTGGCGCATCCCCAAGCGGGAGCTGTGGCGCATTCGCGGGCCCGTGGTGGCGCTGGCCGTCGGGCTGGTCCTTTTCACCGTGGTCGGGGCTGGTTACTTCATTCACTGGCTGCTGCCGAGCATCCCGTTGCCAGTGGCCTTCGCCCTGGCAGCGGTACTTTCGCCAACCGACGCCGTGGCGGTTTCGGCCATTGCCCAAGACCGCCTGCCCACGCCGCTGATGCACATGCTGCAGGGCGAAGCCCTGATGAACGATGCGTCGGGCCTGGTGACCTTCAAGTTTGCCTTGGCAGCGGCGATTACCGGGGTGTTCTCGCTGACCGATGCAAGCTTCAGTTTTGTCCTGGTCGCGCTTGGCGGTCTGGCGGTGGGTGTGGGCTTGAGCTGGCTGGTCGGCCGCCTGCGCGCCTGGATGATCGCTCGCGGCTGGGACGACCCAGCCACGCATGTGGTGTTCATGCTGCTGTTGCCATTTGCTGCCTATGTGCTGGCCGAGCGTCTTGGCGTGTCGGGCATCCTTTCGGCGGTGGCGGCGGGCATGATGCAGAGCTGGCTCGACCTGCTGCCACGGCAAACCAGCACCCGCCTGCTCAACCGCAGCGTCTGGTCGCTGCTGGAGTTTGCCTTCAACGGCCTGATCTTCCTGCTGTTGGGCCTGCAGTTGCCGGACATCATCAAGGCGGTGGTCAGCCACGAACCCACCGTCTGGCCGACCCTGGCCTACCGCTGCCTGGATGTGGTGGCGATCTTTGCCGCGCTTATCCTGCTGCGTTACATCTGGGTGCAGAGCATCTGGCGCTCGATCGGCGTGGTGCGTCGCTGGCGTGGGAAACCGGCGCTGGTGCTGATGCCTACAGCGCGCTCCTGCTGGCTGCTGACCCTGGGCGGGGTGCGGGGGGCGGTGACCTTGGCAGGTGTGATGTCGGTGCCGTTGCTGATGGGGGCGGGCAAGGCCTTCCCGGAACGTGACTTGTTGATCTTCATTGCCGCCGGGGTGATCCTGCTGTCGTTGATCAGTGCCTGTATCGCGTTGCCGCTGTTGCTGCGCGGGGTGACCAAGAGCCCGGACGAGCGCCTGCGCCAGGAAGTGCAGGAAGCCTGGCGGCGCACGGCCGAAGCGGCGATCCATGCCCTGGAGGCAGAGGAGGTGATCGACAGCAATGCGCCGCAGGACGCCGCGCAGGCGACCTTGGCGACCGAACTGAAAGCGCGGTTGATGGCAGAATACCGGGATGAGCTGGACAGCTACAACGACAGCGCCGAAGCCAAGGCGCTGGCCGAGCAGATGGACCTGCTGGAGCGGCATTTGCGCTTGCGTGCACTGAGGGCGCAGCGGTTGGAGCTATACAACCTGCATCGCCAGCACCTGGTCGGAGATGAGGTCGTGCGCCAGGTCCTGGGGGAGCTGGACATGAGTGAAGCGAACCTTGGGCAAGTCAGGTAGGGCGTCGAAATGGCGAGGATTGCCCGCGCTCACCGAGAGCACGGGCGTTGCCTGGCTTACTTGCAGGCAGGGGAGCCATCGAGGCGCAGCAGGGTTTCGCCCACCTCTATGAAACCGTCGCCGTTCACATCCATCAGTGCCAGGATGGCATCCCTCTCATCGCTACTGTGCAAGTTGTCGAAGCGCTTCTTGAATTCTTCCAGCGAAACCTTGCCGTCGCCGTTGTCGTCCATTTCGAGGAGCCAGCTTTTGGCATCCTGACATATATCGCTGCTGATCTGGGTCATGGGTGTTGCCTCGTCTGCGGTGGAGGAGGCTTAACCTTAAGGTCGGGGTGATTGGGGCGATATTGGCGTATTCAGCCTGGCCGGTAGGGCAATTCGACGGCGTCGATCTGCCCTGCCGGTCGGCAAGGTTTTCAGGAAGGTTCAGCGCTTTTGCAAGAACGCGCGAATACGCTCCGCCGCCTCGATGCACTCGGCCAGGGGGGCAACCAGGGCCATGCGCACACGCCCGCTGCCGGGGTTCACGCCGTCGACTTCGCGGGACAGGTACGAACCCGGCACCACGGTCACGTGTTCGGCTTCGAACAGGTCACGGGTGAAGGCGGCATCGTCGTTGCCCGGCACCTTGGCCCACAGGTAGAAGCTGCCGTCCGGGCGTTGTACGTCGAGCACCGGTTGCAGGATATCCAGCACGGCATCGTACTTGGCTCGGTACTGGTCGCGGTTGGCGCGCACATGTGCCTCGTCCTGCCAGGCGGCGACGCTGGCCAGTTGGGTCTGCACGGGCATGGCACAGCCGTGGTAGGTCCGGTACAGCAGGAACGGCTTGATGATCTCGGCATCGCCAGCGACGAAGCCCGAGCGCAGGCCCGGCAGGTTGGAGCGCTTGGACAGGCTGTGGAACACCACGCAGCGCTTGAAGTCACTGCGGCCCAGTTCGGCGCAGGCGGTCAGCAGGCCCGGTGGCGGTGCGTCCTCATCGAAGTACAGCTCGCTGTAGCATTCGTCGGCCGCAATCACGAAGTCGTGCTCATCGGCCAGTGCAATCAGCTTTTTCAGGGTGTCCATCGGCACCAGCGCGCCGGTGGGGTTGCCTGGCGAGCACAGGAACAGGACCTGGCAGCGCTTCCATACCTCGGCCGGGACGGCGTCGAAGTCGGGGTTGAAGCCGTTGCTTTCCAGGCACGGCAGGTAGTGCGGGGTGGCACCGGCCAGCAGTGCTGCGCCTTCGTAGATCTGGTAGAACGGGTTGGGGCTGATGACCAGGCCGTCATCGGCACGGTTGACCACGGCCTGGGTGAAGGCGAACAGGGCTTCACGGGTGCCGTTTACCGGCAGGATGTGGCGGTCGGCATCCAGCCAGCCGGCCGGTACGCCAAAGCGCCGTTCGCACCACTGGCCGATAGCCTGGCGCAGGGCCGGCAAGCCGAGGGTGCTGGGGTATACCGCCAGCTTGTCGAGGTTGTCGGCCATGGCCTGGGCGACGAACGCCGGCGATTCGTGCTTCGGCTCACCGATCGACAGGGCGATGGCGCGTTTGTCCGCCGCAGGCTTCACGCTGCCCAGCAGGGCGCGGAGCTTTTCGAACGGGTAAGGCTGAAGCTGGGTCAAGGCATGGTTCATCTGCGCAAGGTCTCGTCAATCGTCTAATCGTTAAAAAGTCACGCGGGTCGGGCTGGTGTCGCTACCTTGGCCGGCCTGTAGCTGCTGCACGATGGCTTCCTGCAGGCGGCTGCACAGCTGCGGGTCCGACAGCGGCTGGTTGTCGGCATCGGTGATGAAGAACACGTCTTCCACCCGCTCGCCGAGGGTGGCGATTTTGGCGTTCTGCAATGACAGGTCGAACTCCAGGAAAATCCGCCCCAGCCGGGCCAGCAGACCAGGGCGGTCGGGTGCAGTAATTTCGAGGATGGTCACTGGCCGCTGGGCATCGTTGAGGATGGTCACCTGCGGTGGGAAATCGAAGTGCTTGAGCTGGCGCGGCACTCGGCGCTGGATGATGGTCGGGTAGTCCTCGGGGTTGCGCAGCGCTTCGGTCAGGCCGTCGCGAATCTGCTTTACCCGCTGCGGGTTGTCGCCGATCGAGCCACCGTCGTTGTCCAGCACGATGTAGGTGTCGAGGGTGAACTGGCTGCTCGACGTGATGATGCGCGCATCGTGGATGTTCAGGTTCAGCTGCGACATGGCCGCCACCGTCACGGCGAAGAAATCGTGCTGGTCGGGGGCGTAGATGAAGATCTGCGTGCCGCCTTCGAACTCGCGCTGGGTGGTTTCCTTGATCAGTACCAGCGGCCCACCATCGGCCGGTTGCTGGAGAATTGCATCCGTGTGCCAGGCCACATCGGCGGCGTTGTGCTTGAGGAAGTAGTCGTCACCCAGCTGCGACCACAATTGTTCCACGTCGTCTGGGTCGGTGCCCTCGCGCACCAGGATATCCAGCGCTGAGGACTGGGTCTGGCGAATCTGCTCCTCGCGGTCCAGCGGGTTTTCCAGGCCGCGACGCAGGGCGCGCTTGGTCTCGGTGTACAACTGGCGCAGCAGGCTGGCCCGCCATGAGTTCCACAGGCTGGGGTTGGTGGCGTTGATATCGGCCACGGTCAGCACGTACAGGTAATCGAGGCGGGTCTCGTCGCCCACGTGCAGGGCAAAGTCATTGATCACTTGCGGGTCGGACAAGTCCTTGCGCTGGGCAGTGGTCGACATCACCAGGTGGTTTTGCACCAGCCAGACGATCAGGCGGCTGTCCCAGGCCGGCAACTGGTGGCGCTCGCAGAATTTTTGCGCGTCCACCGCGCCGATTTCCGAGTGGTCGCCCTGGCGGCCCTTGCCGATGTCGTGGTACAGGCCGGCCAGGTAGATCAGCTCGGGCTTGGGCAGGCGCCCCATGAGCTTGCTGGCCAGCGGAAATTTTTCGGATACCGGCGTGTATTGCAGCTTGCGCAGGTGCTTGATGAGGTTGAGGGTGTGCGCATCGACTGTGTAGATGTGGAACAGGTCATGCTGCATCTGCCCGACGATCAAGCCGAACTCTGGCAGGTAGCGGCCAAGGATGCCGTAGCGGTTCATCCGCCGCAGGTTGCGGTGAATGCCGATTTCGCACTTGAACAGCTCGATGAACAGGCTGGTGTTGCGGATATCGGTGCGGAACGTGTCGTCGATCAGGTGCCGGTGCTCGCGCAGCAGGCGCACGGTATCGGCACGTACGCCCTTGATTTCCGGGCGCTGGGCCATGAGCACGAAAATTTCCAGCATGGCGAACGGCGTGCGCTTGAACACGTTCGGGTTGGCCGCTTCTATATAGCCGTCATGCAGGCGGAAGCGCGCATTGAGCGGCTGGGTGCTGCCACTTTCCTCGTCGGCGAGGATGACCTCTTCGAAGTGCTGGACGATCAGGTCGCACAGCTGGCTGATGCTCATCACCACCCGGTAGTACTGCTGCATGAACTGCTCGATCGCCCGCTTGGGGTTGTCGTCGCCGTAGCCCAGCAGTGTGGCCAGGCTGCGCTGGTGGTCGAACAGCAAGCGGTCTTCGGCGCGTCCGGCAAGCATGTGCAGGGCGTAGCGCACCTTCCACAAAAAGTCCTGGGACGAGGCCAGCAGTTCATTCTCGCTTTCCAGCAAGAAGCCCTCGCCGGCCAGTGCATGCAAGTTCAGGGTGCCGTACTGGCGGCGGGCCACCCACAGCACCGTCTGGATGTCGCGCAGGCCACCTGGCGAACCCTTGACGTTGGGTTCCAGGTTGTACTCGGTATCGTTGTACTTGTGGTGGCGGGCCTTGAGCTCGGCGCGCTTGGCCAGGAAGAACTCCTTGCTCGGCCACATGTGCGCGGTGCTGGTCACCTCCAGCATGCGCTGGCGCAGGGCCTCTGGGCCGCAGATGGTGCGGCTTTCCATCAGGTTGGTGATGACCGTCAGGTCGGCGCGGGCCTGTTCGGCGCATTCGTCGACGGTGCGCACGCTTTGGCCCACTTCCAGGCCGATGTCCCACAGCAAGGTAAGGAAGCGTTCGATAGCGTCGCGGTACTGCTCGTGCTCGGCAGCGCCCAGCAGTATCAGCAGGTCGATGTCCGAGTGCGGGTGCAGCTCACCGCGCCCGTAACCGCCTACCGCGACCAAGGCGATGCCGCTTTGGTCGCCCCAGTCGAACTGGTTCCACGCCTGTTGCAGGATGTTGTCGACGAGCCAGGCGCGGGCTTCGATCAGTGGGCGGATTTCGCTACCAGCACGAAAACGCTTGTCGAGCACCTCGCCGGCCAGACGGATGGCTTTCTTGAAGGCGGCGATAGGGCTCGCCTTGAGGGCCAGTTCCGCCTGGAACTGGCCACGGTCGAACAGCTCGGGATCCACCTGGGGCATCGCGTCACATTCCTGTCGTGGGGTGGCCTGTGGGGGGCGAGGTCAGGCCGAAGTGCGCGGGATGGTGTCGTCCTTGCGCAGGGTGAAGATCTCGTAGCCGGTCGCGGTCACCACCAGGGTGTGCTCCCACTGGGCTGAAAGCTTGCGATCCTTGGTAATGGCAGTCCAGCCGTCGCCCAGCACCTTGGTGTCGGCCTTGCCCTGGTTGATCATCGGCTCGATGGTGAAGGTCATGCCTTCTTTAAGCTCCATGCCGGTGCCGGCGCGGCCGTAGTGCAGGATCTGCGGCTCTTCGTGGAACACCTTGCCGATGCCGTGGCCGCAGAACTCGCGCACCACGGAGAAGCCGTTCTTTTCCGCGTGCTTCTGGATCACTTCGCCGATATCGCCCAGGCGGCAGCCCGGCTTGACCAGCTCGATGGCCTTGTACATGCACTCCTGGGTAACCTTGGACAGGCGCTCGGCCCATACCGGCACGTTACCGACGTGGAACATGCGGCTGGTATCGCCGTGGTAGCCGTCCTTGATCACGGTGACGTCGATGTTCAGCGTGTCACCGTCCTTGAGCGGTTTGTCGTTGGGGATGCCATGGCAGACCACATGGTTGATCGAGGTGCAGATCGACTTCGGGTAGCCCTTGTAGTTGAGCGGCGCCGGGATGGCCTGCTGGACGTTGACGATATAGTCATGGCACAGGCGGTCGAGCTCTTCGGTGGTAACACCGGGCTTGACGTGTTCCTCGATCATTTCCAGCACGTCGGCGGCCAGGCGGCCGGCGATGCGCATCTTCTCGATGTCTTCTGCGGTCTTGATGTTGACGGTCATTACAGGCTCTCTACAGCGCCGCATGCGGCGCGAACAAACGGGAAAGGCCGGATTCTAGCAGAGCAGGGCGGCATTCTGTCGGGATAAAGGCGGCCATGCTGCTCTCTACAGGAGGCATTTTGGCCTGTTTGACGGGGCGCTGCAAAAACCGCTGACGGACGCGACCTCATCCGGGTTTCGTTCGCTCGCGGTCTGTGGTATAACATGCGCCGCTTTCGGGGACGACCCCGTCAGCTTAAACCCACACACGTGTCGACACGATGACCTGGGTGCCCCGGATTCTCGAATTTGCGGGTTGGTCATTGGGACGCGTGGAGGCCCAACCCGACTTATCAAGGAACTATCATGTCCCAAGTCAATATGCGCGATATGCTGAAGGCCGGTGTGCACTTCGGCCACCAGACCCGTTACTGGAACCCGAAAATGGGCAAGTACATTTTCGGCGCGCGTAACAAGATCCACATCATCAACCTGGAAAAAACCCTGCCAATGTTCAACGACGCTCTGGCGTTCGTAGAGCGTCTGGCTCAGGGCAAGAACAAGATCATGTTCGTCGGCACCAAGCGTTCCGCCGGCAAGATCGTCGCCGAGCAAGCTGCTCGCGCTGGTTCGCCATACGTTGATCACCGCTGGTTGGGCGGCATGCTGACCAACTACAAAACCATCCGCGCTTCGATCAAGCGTCTGCGCGACCTGGAAACCCAGGCCGAAGACGGCACCTTTGCCAAGCTGACCAAGAAAGAAGCTCTGATGCGTTCGCGCGATCTGGAAAAGCTGGACCGCAGCCTGGGTGGTATCAAGGACATGGGCGGTCTGCCTGATGCCCTGTTCGTGATCGACGTTGATCACGAGCGCATTGCTATCACCGAAGCAAACAAGCTGGGCATCCCGGTTATCGGCGTTGTCGATACCAACAGCAGCCCGGAAGGTGTTGACTACATCATCCCAGGCAACGACGACGCCATCCGCGCCATCGAGCTGTACATGACTTCGATGGCTGACGCCATCATCCGCGGCCGCAACAACGTTGCTGGCGGCACCGAAGTCTATGTTGAAGAAGCGGCTGCACCTGCTGCTGAGTAATAGGCGCTAGCGTCTACTTGGCACGCAAAAAGGGGGCTCTGCCCCCTTTTTGCCACCTTGAAATCCTGCTGTCAGCATCGGCCCCGCATCATGGGCGTGCTGAAATGAAAACAGCGGATTAGCAGAATTGAACGCCCGTGATCAACGGGTGGAATGGTTGAAAAACTTTCCAAGAGGATTTTGAAATGGCAGCAATTACTGCAGCGCTGGTAAAAGAACTGCGCGAGCGTACCGGCGAAGGCATGATGGATTGCAAAAAGGCCCTGGAAAAGGCCGGCGGCGACATCGAAAAAGCCATTGACGACATGCGTGCCTCGGGCGCCATCAAGGCCGCCAAAAAGGCTGGCAACGTCGCTGCTGAAGGCGCTATCGCCGTCAAGACCGACGGTAAATCCGCCGTCCTGCTGGAAGTGAACTCGCAGACCGACTTCCTGGCCCTGCAAGACGACTTCAAGAACTTCGTTGCCGAAAGCCTCGAAGAAGCCTTCGCCCAGAAGCTGACCGATGCTGCTCCGCTGATCGCCTCGCGTGAAGCTGCTCGTGAAGCCCTGGTTGCCAAGTGCGGCGAGAACGTCAACATCCGTCGCTTGGTGCGCGTTGAAGGTGACGTTGTCGGTGCCTACCTGCACGGCAACAAGATCGGCGCTGTCGTCGTTCTGAAAGGTGGTGACGTAGAGCTGGCGAAAAACATCGCCATGCACGTTGCAGCGTCGAACCCTGAGTTCCTGGATTCGTCGGAAATCTCCGCCGAGGCCATCGAGCGCGAGAAGGGTGTCTTCCTGCAGCTGAACGCCGACAAGATCGCCGGCAAGCCGGAAAACATCGTTGAAAACATGATCAACGGCCGTATCACCAAGTTCAAGGCCGAAGCCTCGCTGAAAGAGCAAGCCTTCGTCATGAACCCAGAAGTCAAGGTTGGCGAACTGGCCAAGAAAGCCGGTGCTGAAATCGTTTCCTTCACCTACTTCAAAGTAGGCGAAGGCATCGAGAAGCCAGTCGACGACTTCGCTGCTGAAGTTGCCGCTCAGGTAGCTGCTGCCAAGCAGTAAGACAGCCCCGTCTGTCGCCCCAAAGAGGCTGCCCGCTCACGCGCGCAGCCTCTTTGTCAAAACGGCAAAGGGTTTATAAGGCCCGCCGCCGCTGGCGCCAAAACGGTGCCACGCTACAGTTAGCAGGCTGCAAACAGCCCGCATGAATTTTCTAAAAGTACGCCGCAGGAGAGACTCGCAATGGCTCAGCAGGTGAGTGGTCGCCAACCTCGCTATAAACGCATTTTGCTCAAACTTAGCGGCGAGGCCCTGATGGGCTCGGAAGACTTCGGGATCGACCCGAAAGTGCTGGATCGTATGGCCCTTGAAGTTGGCCAGTTGGTAGGGATCGGTGTCCAGGTCGGCCTGGTGATCGGCGGTGGCAACCTGTTCCGCGGTGCCGCGCTCAGCGCAGCCGGCATGGACCGTGTCACCGGTGACCACATGGGCATGCTGGCCACCGTGATGAACGGCCTGGCCATGCGCGACGCGCTGGAGCGCTCGAACATCCCGGCCCTGGTCATGTCGGCCATTTCCATGGTCGGTGTCACCGATCATTACGATCGTCGCAAAGCTATTCGCCACCTCAACTCCGGGGATGTGGTAATTTTCTCCGCCGGTACTGGCAACCCGTTCTTCACCACCGACTCCGCAGCCTGCCTGCGTGCCATCGAAATCGATGCCGATGTGGTGCTGAAGGCGACCAAGGTCGATGGTGTGTACACTGCCGATCCATTCAAGGACCCGCACGCCGAGAAGTTCGATCACCTGACCTACGACGAGGTCCTGGATCGCAAGCTGGGTGTGATGGACCTGACTGCAATCGTTCTGTGTCGCGACCACGGGATGCCATTGCGGGTATTCAACATGAACAAGCCTGGCGCCCTGCTGAACATCGTGGTGGGTGGCGCTGAAGGTACTCTGATCGAGGAAGGCCAAGCATGATCAACGACATCAAGAAAGACGCGCAGGAGCGCATGACCAAGTCCCTCGAGGCCCTGGGCCGCAACCTGGCGGCAATCCGCACTGGTCGCGCGCACCCAAGCATCCTGGATACCGTCAAGGTCACTGCCTGGGGCAGCGAAATGCCGCTGAACCAGGTTGCCGCGATCACCGTCGAAGATGCTCGCACCCTGAAGATCGTCGCTCACGACAAGAACCTCAGCGCTGCCATCGAGAAGGCCATCCTTACCTCCGACCTGGGCCTGAACCCATCCAGCGCCGGTACCACCATTCGTGTGCCGATGCCGGCCCTGACCGAGGAAACCCGCAAGGGCTACACCAAGCAGGCCAGCGGTGTGGCCGAGGACGCCAAGGTAGCTGTGCGCAACGTGCGCCGCGACGCCCTGGCTGACCTGAAGAAGCTGACCAAGGACAAGGAAATCAGTGAAGACGAAGAACGTCGCGCCGCTGATGAGATCCAGAAGCTGACCGACAAGTTCGTTGCCGAAGTCGATGCTGCCTTCAAAGCCAAGGAAAAGGACCTGATGGCCGTTTAAGGCCGGGGTTTTTTAATGGAAAAGACCAAGCCAGCGGTGCCGTCCTCGGTGCCGCGTCATGTCGCGATCATCATGGATGGCAACAACCGCTGGGCGAAGAAACGCCTGCTGCCCGGCGTTGCCGGGCACAAAGCGGGTGTCGACGCCGTTCGCGCGGTCATCGAAGTCTGTGCCAAGTCCGGGGTCGAGGTGCTGACCCTGTTCGCCTTCTCCAGCGAAAACTGGCAGCGCCCCGCCGAAGAAGTGGGTGCGCTGATGGAGTTGTTTTTCTCGGCCCTGCGCCGTGAGGCCAAGCGCCTCAACGAAAACAACATCAGCCTGCGCATCATCGGTGACCGTTCGCGTTTCCACCCTGAGCTGCAGGCTGCCATGCGCGAAGCCGAGGCAGTGACCGCCGGTAACAATCGCTTCATCCTGCAGATTGCAGCCAACTACGGTGGCCAGTGGGACATCGCCCAGGCCGCCCAGCGGCTGGCGCGGGAAGTGCAAGCTGGGCACCTGCGCCCGGAAGACATCACCCCGGGCCTTTTGCAGGCCTGCCTGGCAACCGGCGAGCTGCCATTGCCGGACTTGTGCATCCGCACCGGTGGCGAGCACCGCATCAGTAATTTCCTGCTGTGGCAGCTGGCCTATGCCGAGTTGTATTTCTCCGACCTGTACTGGCCGGACTTCAAACACGAGGCCATGCGCAATGCCCTGGCCGATTTCGCTTCGCGCCAGCGCCGCTTTGGTAAGACCAGCGAGCAGGTCGAGGCTGGAGCTCGTGCTTAATGCTTAAACAACGCATCATTACTGCGCTGATCCTGCTGCCGATCGCGCTGGGCGGTTTCTTCCTGCTCAACGGTGGCGATTTCGCCCTGTTCATCGGCTTCGTGGTGACCCTCGGTGCCTGGGAGTGGGCGCGCCTTGCCGGGCTGGTGGCCCAGCCGCTGCGTATTGCCTATGCCGCGGTGGTCGCCGGGGCGCTGATGCTGCTGTACATCCTTCCAGAGCTGGCGCCCTGGGTGCTGGGCGCCGCGGTGATCTGGTGGGGGCTGGCAACCTGGCTGGTGCTGACCTATCCGCGCAGCAGCGAGCTGTGGGCCAGTGCTGCCTGCCGGCTGCTGATCGGCCTGCTGGTGCTGCTGCCCGCCTGGCAGGGGCTGGTGCTGCTCAAGCACTGGCCGCTGGGCAACGGGTTGATCCTGTCGGTCATGGTGCTGGTGTGGGCTGCCGACATTGGCGCGTACTTCTCTGGGCGGGCGTTCGGCAAGCGCAAGCTGGCCCCGCAAGTCAGCCCGGGCAAGAGCTGGGAGGGCGTGTACGGTGGTCTGGCGGTCAGCCTGTTGATTACCCTGGGTGTCGGCATCAGCCGCGACTGGAGCTTTGGTCAGGTCCTGCTCGGCCTGCTGGGCGCCGCGCTGCTGGTCATGGCCTCGGTAGTCGGTGACCTGACCGAAAGCATGTTCAAGCGCCGCTCCGGCATCAAGGACAGCAGCAACCTGCTGCCCGGCCACGGTGGCGTGCTTGATCGCATCGACAGCCTGACTGCGGCAATCCCGATTTTTGCGGTGCTGTTGTGGGCTGCCGAATGGGGTGTGATGTGAGTCGCCCGCAGCGTATTACCGTGCTCGGGGCCACTGGCTCCATCGGCCTGAGCACGCTGGATGTGATCGCGCGGCACCCTGATCGCTATGAGGCGTTTGCCCTCAGTGGCTATTCGCGCGTCGACGAGCTGTTGGCGTTGTGCGTGCGTCATCGCCCGGCGTTCGCCGTGGTGCCGAGCGCCGAGGCAGCCGCAAGGCTGCGCGCAAGCCTGGCTGCAGCCGGCTGCGCCACCGAGGTGCTGGAAGGCGAGGCCGGGCTGTGCCAGGTGGCGTCGGCAGCGGAAGTGGATGCAGTGATGGCGGCCATTGTCGGTGCCGCCGGCCTGCGCCCTACGCTGGCGGCTGTCGAGGCTGGCAAGAAGGTATTGCTGGCCAACAAGGAAGCGCTGGTGATGTCGGGTGCGCTGTTCATGGAGGCAGTGCGGCGCAGTGGCGCCGTGTTGCTGCCGATCGACAGTGAGCACAACGCGATCTTTCAGTGTATGCCTGGCGACTACGCCCGAGGCTTGAGTGCCGTTGGTGTGCGCCGGATCCTGCTGACCGCTTCCGGTGGTCCGTTCCGCGAGACGCCGGTCGAGGCGTTGTTGGACGTGACCCCGGAGCAAGCCTGCGCGCACCCTAACTGGTCCATGGGGCGCAAGATTTCCGTGGATTCGGCCAGCATGATGAACAAGGGGCTCGAACTGATCGAAGCCTGCTGGCTGTTCGATGCTGCGCCGGCCAAGGTCGAGGTGGTGGTGCACCCGCAGAGCGTGATCCACTCGCTGGTCGACTATGTGGACGGGTCGGTGCTCGCGCAACTGGGCAACCCGGACATGCGCACACCGATCGCCAATGCCTTGGCCTGGCCTGAACGGATCGACTCCGGGGTCGCGCCGCTGGACCTGTTCGCCATCGCCCGTCTGGATTTCCAGGCGCCCGACGAACAACGCTTCCCTTGCCTGCGCCTGGCGCGGCAGGCTGCCGAGGCCGGCAATAGCGCGCCCGCCGTGCTCAATGCGGCCAACGAAGTGGCGGTCGAGGCATTTCTTGAGCGGCGTATCCGCTTCCCGGAGATCGCGGGTATGATCGAACAGGTACTCGACCAGGAGCCCGTCGTGCCGCTGCCGTCGCTGGACGCGGTGTTTGCCGCCGATCAGCGTGCCCGGGAGCTTTCCCGTGAGTGGCTGAGGCGTCACGGTCGCTGATGCAGGCTCGCCACGGTTCGTGAGGGGACTGGGCGTGACGCCGGCCCGCTGAACATCATTCGGAGATGGACATGACAGCGCTCTACATGATTATCGGCACCCTTGTGGCCTTGGGGGTGCTGGTCACTTTCCACGAATTCGGCCACTTCTGGGTGGCGCGCCGCTGTGGCGTCAAGGTGTTGCGTTTTTCGGTGGGCTTCGGCACGCCGCTGCTGCGCTGGCATGACCGCCACGGCACCGAATTCGTGGTTGCGGCTATCCCGTTGGGTGGCTACGTCAAGATGCTCGACGAGCGCGAAGGCGATGTGCCGCCAGCGCTGGCTGGGCAGTCGTTCAATCGCAAGTCGGTACGCCAGCGTATCGCGATCGTCGCGGCAGGCCCGATTGCCAACTTTCTGCTGGCTATCCTGTTTTTCTGGGTGCTGGCGATGCTGGGTACCCAGCAGGTCCGTCCGGTAATCGGTGCGGTCGATAGTGGCAGCCTGGCAGCATCGGCCGGTCTGACCGCAGGTCAGGAAATCGTTTCTATCGATGGCAAAGCGACCAACGGTTGGTCAGCGGTCAATCTGCAACTGGTTCGTCGCCTGGGTGAGAGCGGTACGTTGCAGGTTGGCGTGCTTGAAGAGGGCGCCAGCGCTGAGCGCCAACTGCAGGTCAAGCTGGACAGCTGGCTCAAGGGCGCTGACGAGCCGGACCCGATCCAGTCTCTGGGGCTGCACCCTTGGCGCCCGGCGATCACGCCAGTGCTTGCCGAGATCGATCCGAAGGGGCCGGCAGCCGCTGCGGGCCTGAAAACCGGTGACAAGTTGCTGGCTGTCGATGGCCAGGCCGTCACTGAATGGCAGCAAGTAGTCGACAGTGTTCGCGCCCGCCCAGATGCCAAAGTAGTGGTGCGTGTGGAGCGCGACGGTACGGCCCTGGAGCTGCCGGTGACCCTGGCCCGCAAGGGCGAGGGCAAGGCAGTTGGTGGCTATCTGGGTGCCGGGGTAAAAGGTGGCGAATGGCCTGCCAACATGCTCCGCGAAGTCAGCTACGGCCCGCTGGATGCGGTGGGTGAGGGCTTGTCGCGCACCTGGAACATGAGCGTCCTGACCCTTGAATCGCTGAAGAAAATGCTGTTCGGGGAGCTCTCGGTAAAAAACTTGAGTGGACCGATAACCATTGCTAAAGTGGCGGGCGCTTCAGCCCAGTCCGGCGTGGGGGATTTCCTGAATTTCCTGGCCTACCTGAGCATAAGCCTGGGGGTTCTTAACCTGCTGCCCATTCCAGTACTGGATGGGGGGCATTTGCTGTTTTACCTGGTCGAGTGGGCGCGCGGTCGTCCGCTATCCGATCGGGTGCAAGGTTGGGGGGGCCAGATCGGTATCAGTTTGGTCATAGGGGTGATGTTGCTCGCCCTGATCAACGATCTGGGTCGACTATAAAAGCTTCGCTCAATTGCGAACCTGCCGTTTTGTGGCGGCAGGTTGTTTATTGCCAGTTGGAATAAAAGGACTTCATGAAACGTCTGCTGCTAACTGCGGTCATGTCCGCACTGATGATCGCTGAAGTTCACGCCGAGTCCTTCACCATCTCCGATATTC